>CAYWSS010000474.1:0-5045 GCA_964460505.1 uncultured Caldilineaceae bacterium
CTCTTTTTTTGTTTATCTTCTCAGTGGGGGGGGGACACCGTGGGCCGGCCCCCCGCCGGAGCCACTATCGGGCACGGTCAGGAAACCGGTCCGAGCTTTACCCCAGGTTATTGAGATGATACCTTTTTTGTTTTGACGATATGTTACCCTAAAACACCCCCTTTAAGAAAAACTTTCCTGAAATAATTCTCAGGTATGACATTTGTCACTATTTTTACGTGACAAATGTCACTATCGAGGACTCGCCCAAATTTGTTATACTTCAAGCAGCCTTAATAATTTAAATTTATAGGTGGCATCTGTATTCCTTATTTGAACTTAATGTACGTGATTCCATCCCCAGACAACAACCGGTAACTTCTGTCTGCCACAGAAGTAAATCAGAATTATCCGGTATCTGCTATTGTCACAAATACAAAAGCCGCTTTCATCACCACCGCCTATTTTATTTTAGCTTTTGTTTTACCCACCAAATAATATTTCCTTTCTCAATTTAAAGAATTATACAAACATTCAATGTTGAACTCTTAATGCGTATGTTTTTTGTAACCGGCAATTGACTATGCTTTGTAACTAATTACCAATTACACGTAACTGTTTATTTTTGCCACACAGCCGGGCAATATCAACCGTTTGAACCAGGAAAGGAGAATCTTATGGCGTTAGATGAAAGCAGTACTGTTTTGGAAACTCTGATCAAAAAAGGGGTTTCGCGACGCAATTTTCTAAAATTTTGCGCCGCAATGACAGCCACTCTGGCTTTACCCATGCACTATGTGGAAAAGGTGGCAGCCGCCGTGGGCGAGGCCAAAAAGCCGGTGCTGGTCTGGCTGGAATTTCAGGATTGTGCCGGCAACACAGAATCACTGCTGCGGGCCAAACATCCCTCGGTCAGTGAAATTGTGCTCGATATTCTGTCGCTGGATTACCACGAAACCATTATGGCGGCCGCCGGACACCAGGCCGAAGCAGCACTGGAAATGGCCACCGCCGAACCCGGCAGCTACCTGGCCGTGGTCGAAGGCTCTATCCCCACCAAAGATGGCGGCGTTTATTGCACCATCGGCGGGCACACCGCGCTGGAAATTGCCAAAAAAGTTTGCGGCAACGCGCTGGCTACCATCACATGCGGCACCTGTTCCGCGTACGGAGGCATTCCGGCGGCGGCGCCCAACCCCACCGGCGCTGTCGGCGTGGCCGATGCCGTACCGGGCATATCGGTATTTAATCTACCGGGCTGCCCCATGAATGTGACCAACCTCACGGCCACTATCGTCCACTTCCTGACATTTGGCACCCTGCCGGCCACCGACCAATTCGGGCGGCCCCTCTTTGCCTACGGCTCTCGCATCCACGACGACTGCGAACGCCGGGCTCATTATGATTCCGGCCAGTTTGTCCAGGAGTGGGGCGACGCAGGGCATCGGGCCGGTTGGTGTCTGTACAAAATGGGCTGCAAGGGGCCGGCCACCTTCCACAACTGCCCCATTTCCCGCTGGAACCAGGGCACAAGCTGGCCCGTTGGTGCAGGCCACGGCTGTGTGGGTTGCTCAGAACCCAATTTCTGGGATACGATGACCCCCATGTACCGGCGCTTGCCCTCTGTGCCCGGCTTTGGCGCTGAAACCACGGCCGACCAGATTGGTTTGGCCGTAACCGGCGTGGTAGCCGGTGCGTTTGCTGTTCACGGTATTGCCGCTACAGTGCGCTCAAAAACAAATCCTCTGGAAAGATCGGAAGCGGATCTAACCCAGGAAAAGAAGGAGGAGGAATAGAAAATGACCAAAATAGCAGTTGATCCCGTCACCCGCATCGAAGGCCACCTGCGGGTAGAGGTCGAAGTTGACAGCGGGCAAGTGACCAAAGCATGGAGTTCCAGCACGATGTGGCGCGGTATTGAGTTGATCTTGCAGGGGCGCGACCCTCGTGATGCCTGGTACTTTACCCAGCGCATCTGCGGCGTTTGAACGACGGTTCACGCCGTCGGCTCCGTGCGAGCCGTAGAAAACGCTCTAAAAATTGAAGTCCCGCTGAACGCCCAAATCATTCGCAACCTGATTGAGGGGGCGCTGTACGTTCAAGATCACGTCGTTCACTTTTACCACCTGCATGCCCTGGACTGGGTTGATATTGTCAGCGCACTGGACGCCGACCCCAAAGCCACGTCAGACTTGGCCCAATCTATTTCAGACTGGCCCCTTTCCAGCGAAACCTACTTTGCCGGCGTCAAAGACAAATTAGCCGGCTTTGTCAGCGCCGGACAACTTGGCCCCTTCAACAATGCCTACTGGGGCCACCCCGCCTACAAATTACCGCCCGAAGCCAACCTGATGGCTGTGGCCCACTATCTGGAAGCCCTGGACTGGCAGCGAGAGATCATTCGCATTCACGCCATTCTGGGTGGCAAAAATCCACATCTGCAAACTTATCTGGTGGGCGGTATGGCGCTGGCCATCGACCCCAATGGGCCTTCGGCGCTTAATGCCGATGGGCTGGCCAAGCTGGCCGGCCTGTTTGCCAAAGCCAAAGAGTTTGTGGCCAAAGTTTACATTCCCGACCTGCTGGCGGTAGCCTCCTTCTACAAGGATTGGGCGGCCATTGGCGGCGGGCTGGGCAACTACCTGGCCTACGGCGATTTTCCACTGGGCGTTGGCGACTCCGGCGAGAATCCCAACCTGCTGTATTTGCCGCGCGGCCTGATTCTGGACAAGGATTTGAGCACAGTCCATCCGGTGGAACACACCAAGGTGGCCGAATATGTCACCCACTCCTGGTACGATTACAACGGTGGCAACAACGCCTCGCTGCATCCCTGGGATGGCGAAACCAAACCCAACTACACCGGCCCCCAACCTCCCTACGAATTTCTGGAAACCGGGCAAAAATACAGTTGGCTTAAATCGCCCCGCTACGACAATCATGCGGTGGAGGTCGGTCCGCTGGCCCGCATGCTGGTGGCCTTTGCCTCGCCAGATGCCCCCAGCCACGAGCGGGTGAAAGAGCTTGTCACCACCGTGCTGGGCCATCTGGAAGTGGGGCCGGAAGCGCTCTTCTCTACTTTGGGGCGCACCGCCGCCCGAGGCATTGAAACCATGCTCATTGCCGAAGCCAACGAGCAGTGGCTGGCCGACCTGACGGCCAACATTGGCCGGGGCGACCTGCGCATTCACAACGGCGAAAAATGGGATCCCTCAACCTGGCCCGCAGACGCGCAAGGTTTTGGTTGGACCGAAGCCCCGCGCGGGGCACTGGGCCACTGGGTTCGCATTAAGGGTAGTTCCATTGACAATTACCAATGCGTGGTGCCCAGCACCTGGAACGCCGGCCCTCGCGACGCCAACGACCAACCCGGCGCTTACGAAGTGGCCCTGGTGGGCACCCCTGTGGCCAATTCCGAACAGCCGCTGGAAATCATTCGCACCCTCCACTCCTTTGACCCCTGCATGGCTTGTGCGGCTCACCTGGTTGATACCACCGGCAACGAAATTATTTCTGTCAAGGTGGGCTAAAGCGATTTACGATTTTAGATTGCCGATTTACGATTTGCAATTGAAATTACTGTTGAAGCTACTCGTAAATCCAAAATCGTAAATCGTATTCAAAGGAGCAAGCATGTGAGTGCAACCAAAGTAGTTCAAGAAAAATTCACCAAAGACGTGGGTCGGGTTTACGTGTGGGAATTTCCGGTACGCCTGACGCATTGGGTTAACTTTGCGGCCATCGTTGTGCTCTCTTTCACCGGTTATTACATCGGGCGGCCCTACGTTTCCATCAGTCCCGGAGAAATCTACGCCGGCTACTTTATGGGCTGGATGCGCTTTATCCATTTTGTGGCGGCCTACGTTTTTGTGGTCAGCCTGGCCATTCGCACCTACTGGGCCTTTTTCAAAGGGAATCAGTGGGCCAGTTGGAAAGCGCTGATCCCCTTCTTTACCGCAGAGGGGCGGGGCAAACTCAAGATGTCGCTTCAATACTACATGTTCATCCGCCGCAATCCTCCCACCACCCTGGGACACAACGCCCTGGCCGGTTTTACTTACGGGTTTATTGTGCTGCTCTATTTTGTGCAGGTAATTACCGGTTTTGCCCTGTACGCCCAGTATCACCCCGATGGCTTCTGGTGGACGCTGACCAATTGGATGTTTCTGTTTATCAGCAACCAGGGTATGCGTTTAATTCATCATCTGGTGATGTATCTGCTCATTGCCTTTGCCGTGCACCACGTTTACAGTGCCTGGCTGGTTGATTCCGAAGAGGCCAACGGTTTGATGAGCAGCATCTTCAGCGGCTGGAAGTTTGTTGTTCCCGAACCGGGAAAAGTAAAACAGAGCGAAGAGTAGCCCCCAATGAGCCGAGCACTTGTTTTAGGCGTAGGCAACATTCTGGTACAGGATGAAGGCATCGGGGTGCGAACCGTGGAGTGGTTGCAGGCCCGTTACGAATTTCCCGCGGCGAATTCAAACGGCAACAGCCCTCCCGCCTACGCTCAAATGGAAAAAGATGGGATTTTATTGGGCCAACAGGTTGAAATGATTGATGGCGGCACGATGGGGCTGGACCTGCTCCACTATCTGGAAGGCATCGATCACCTGCTCATTCTTGATGCCGTTCACGCCAACAAAACTCCCGGCGCAATCACCCTCCTCAGCGGCGACGATGTGCCGGCATTTTTTGGTATGAAAACGTCGCCACATCAAATTGGGGTGCAGGATTTGCTGGCCACCGCCCAACTCAAAGGATACACCCCCCCGGAGGTGGTAATTCTGGGGGTGCAGCCGGGCCGCTTGAGTGTGGGGCTGGATATGTCGCCGGAGGTCGTCACCCAAATTGAACCGCTGGCAAAACTTGCCCTGGCTCAACTTAAAAAATGGGGCTACACGCCCACGGTGAAGCAGTAATTACGCGGTAAATTCTTGCAGATTGAGGAGGAGAAAAGCCTTCCCGGGTGCGTGGCAAACCTTCAAATTTGCCGTTCGTATCCGGGGAGGCTCACGCCTCGCCTGTACAACCAGATTTGCTGCCGACTATACTTAATCGGTTTTGTC
>CAYWSS010000475.1:0-5045 GCA_964460505.1 uncultured Caldilineaceae bacterium
AACTTCTCTCACTCATAAAACTGGAGAGAAATCCCCACCGCACCCGCCCCACCCCCCACAAGCGGTTTGGAGGCCTTTTTCCCTGCCCCGCCGGCCAGCAACGTTTTTTCCAACGCCGCCAGCCGGTTCATCACAATAACCCGATCTGCTTGAGGCAGGTTGTGCCAATCTTTGTCGTGCAGAGAAGATGTCCACTGCAAAAAATGAAAACCGTAGGTGGGGATACCGTTCGGGCCGGGTTCTTCAGTAGCCGGATTTTGTGACAGGTTGGGGTGATATTCACGCTCCGGGAACAGCACTGGAAAAAGGTTTTTGTTGATAAAGGTGAATCCCGTGCCGAGATCCGCCACATCGATGATGCCCGTGGTTTCCCCCCGGCAAATAACGCACGGTTTGGTTAGAGCATCGCCGGTGGACTCGGTGGGACGGTTATCGTGGGGGCGGCGAGCACGGGCCGTGTTGTAAATGATCCGTTCCCCATTTCTGGGGTCAACCTGACAAATGCCATCGGGGGCAAAGTTAGTAATACCCGGTTCTGTCAGTACCAGCCGGGTCAGGTCATCCAACGAAAGGTCCTCAATATTCCCGGTTTGCAGAATTTGGTTGAGTTGTTCGCGGGTGAGTTGTTGTTGGGTCATAACTGTTCCATTGAATCATTCCCGCTTTGACCTGTTTATAATAGCCAAACGGTACAGGTATTCATAACACAGGTTGTTATCATAGCCAAATATAAAAACACAGAGTCACCAGGAAGCTCTGTGTTAGAAATCACGCAGATTTAGGGGTTCTCAAAATAGAGTGTCTGGATTTTATTCAGACACTCTATTTTTTTGCGATGTGTAGGAACGGTACTTATTGTCCCGGCGGGCTATAACGGGCGTCTTTTTCGCTGCTTCATCAACCTCTGCGAGGGTCATCAGAACTGTAGTTTTGGCAGTGACGGCCCCACTGGCAGTAGCTAGAAGAACCACGGCGGCGGTACTGGTTTTCTGTAACCGCATTTATTTCAAAACGAGGGGTAGATTACCATATACCACTCGGTCGTAAGTGAAAGGGCGTCAAAATAGCCGTCGTTATTAAAGCCGCTGCCGCGCTTACTGATCAGCCGTACCCGAATGTAGCGGGCGACGGCCGGAGACAGACGTGGAAATTGGAGACCGGTGGGGGGCGGCAAACGTGCCGGCCTATTTTCGGGACGTTGGTGATTTGTGGGAAACATCCCGCTCCCTGTTTTTGATGGGTTGGCCGGCCATAGCCACAGGCGCATTGACCCAGGCAGAACAATATTTGCAGGAATGCGCCGCCATCCTTCGAGAGAGGGGGCAGCGAGACCTTATGTGTCAGGCCCTGGCTATGTGTCCCTCAAGCAGGGTAATCTCCCCCAGGCTCAACACCATCTCTTTGGAACCCTGCAAATGACGATGGACACACGAATGACACTGGCGCTCTTGCTCATTCTCTCGGCCCAGGCCCTCATTTTAGCCGAACAGGGTCGAATTGAACGCGCGGTGGAACTATACGCCCTGACGATGGAGTATCCGATGGTCAAAGATCAACAATGGTTTGAGGATGTTACCGGGCAGCACATTTTGGCCGTAACCGCCACCCTGTTGCCGGAAGTGGTCACGACAGCACAGGAACGTGGTCGGGCGCGGGATTTGTGGGAGACCGCTTCAGAGCTTCTGAACGAATTATCAAAAGAAAAAGAGTGAGTCATTATTGACTGACGATTGACCCTGACCTCCTCTATATGGAGGTATTCGGGAAACTCACTACGCCCGGGAGAGGTCAAACCAGTGATATTGATAAGAGTCCAGTGATAGCGTATATTCATCAGAAATGATATTGTGAGGCTGCCCGGCCAATACATCCTGCGGAGTGATGCCAATGAACTCCGGTAACGATAGCGATACCTCCTGCGGCCGGTCTGACAGGTTGCAGACAATCAACATTTGCTCATCGTCGGTGCGGCGGAGGTAGGCCAGCACGGCTTTATTTTCGACACGCAGAAAATCGCAGCGACCCCAACCGAGAACGGGATTGGCTTTGCGGGTCGAGATGAAGTGTTTCATTTGATGAAACAGCGAGCTGGAGCCGGCTTGCTGGGCGGCGACGTTAATTTTTTGGTAGCCGTACTCATCGTCGTCAATAACCGGCGCCCACGGCTCAATGGTGGAAAAGCCGGCGCCGGGGTCGGCGGTCCACTGCATGGGGGTGCGTACGCCGTTGCGGTCAAAAAGCCAGATGTTATCGCCCATGCCAATTTCATCGCCGTAGTAAATAATGGGCGCGCCGGGCAGGCTGAATAGAATGGCGTTGGCAAGTTCTATTTTGCGGCGGTCGTTATCCAGCAACGGAGCCAGCCGGCGACGAATGCCCAGATTCAGGCGCATACGAGGGTCCGGGGCATAGAGTTTCCACATCAGTTGGCGATCCTCTTCGGTAACCATTTCCAGCGTCACTTCATCGTGGTTGCGTAAGAAAACGCACCACTGACAGTTGTCGGGAATGGAGGGGGTGCGGCCCATGATGTCGAGGATGTCGGTACTGTCGCCCAATTTGAGAGCTTTAAAGATGCGGGGCATGACCGGAAAATGGAAGGCCATGTGGAACTCGTCGCCGGGGACGGCGGCGTCATTTTCATCCCCGCCAAAGTAGGGGCGCAAATCCCACGGCCACTGGTTGGCCTCGCCCAGCAAAATGGTGCCGGGATACTCGTTGTCCAGCACGCGGCGCACCCGTTTCAGGTAGTCGTGGGTTTCGGGCAGGTTTTCGCAGGTGGTGCCTTCCCGCTCAAAAAGGTACGGCACGGCATCGGCCCGGAAACCGTCAATGCCCATGTCCATCCAGTATTTCAGAATGTCAATCATCTTACCGGCTACTACCGGGTTGTCGTAGTTGAGGTCGGGCTGGCCGGCAAAAAATCGATGCCAGTAGTATTCGCCGGTGGTTTCATCGTAGGTCCAATTGGAAGACTCGGTATCGACAAAAATAATGCGGGCGTCGGCGTATTTTTGGTCGGTGTGGCTCCAGACGTAATAATCGCGGTAGGGGTTGTCTTTGCTTTTGCGGCTCTCCACAAACCAGGGGTGCTCCTCGGAGGTGTGGTTCAGCACCAAATCGGCAATCACGCGCATGCCGCGAGCATGGGCCTCATCAACCAGCCGCTTGAAATCTTCCACCGTGCCGTAATCGGGGTGGACGTTGTCGTAATCGGCAATGTCGTAGCCGTCATCATTTAACGGCGAGGGGAACATCGGCAGCAGCCAGAGGCAATCGACGCCCAAATCTTTGAGATAATCCAGCTTGCTGATAATACCGGGCAAATCGCCCTTGCCGTCACCATTGCTGTCGCAAAAGGAGCGAATGTGTACTTCGTAAAAAATGGCGTTTTTGTACCACAGGGGATCGTTTGTGATAGTCATTGAGATACCTCCGGTTAATAAAAATCTCTGATTGTGGTCAGAGATTTGCTGATATTTTACACTTGTGTGTATCAAAATGGGATTTTACGATTGTTTCTTGATGAAACTGAGGGGTTGGTTGAATAACTTCCACTTCATCATCAAGTTCAAGAATAATAGAACCGGCACATGGACAACCTGATCGTGCAAAAAACGAATTGTTATCGGCAGCCTCAAATTGTTTTTTAACCGATTTGATCTTTGACTCAAGTTCTGAGGAACACTGCTTCGTAACCTGAGTACACATCAAATGAATGTCAGGGCGTTGAGCAATGGCATCAAAGACGTGGAGATTGGGGTGTTTATAATTAATTCCGGTTGTTCCTACAGAAATGATAATTACAGATAGAGAAACAGTATCAAGCAGTAATTTGGGGTCGGTTTTCCACGCACCATGATGCGGAAATTTAAGTACGTCACTACTCAAATTATCTGTAGTTTTTTCTAAAATTTCCCATCCAGGATATTCTAAATCGCCCATCAGAATTGCACTGCTATTTGTTCCGCAGATTTTCAACACCCCAAAGACGTCATTGAGCGCTAGTAAATCACCCATAACTGCGAAATGAGGGTGCAAGAGTTGGACAGCCTGATCGAATGAGTCACTTAAAACTAAGCCTTTATGCCCCTGAATATCGAGTGATCCACATTGATGTGGATGTTGTGTGGCCCATTGGTGAAGTTCATAATATGTGGTTTTGCGTTGGTTTTGATTAATTTGGGGGTGGACATACCTATTTATCATACAAGTAGTTACGGTAATTGATAATATGGAATTGGGGATTCTTTGGACAGATAGGCGGTCTGCATAATTTACATTAACCTTGAGGCCAAAAACAAACATTTGTGCTAGTATATTAGTATAAAGCAAAACCAGCTATTTTGCAACACTTAATTTACTACATTTAGGGCTTTTGTAAAGTTTACCCCTAAATGTAGTAGGGGGGTGTATTTTTATTTCCTCACACACGTCACACTCTGGTAGTTATGTAGGCGGTGGGTAGGGATCGGCTGGTTACAATTGCAACTTAAACGTGCCGCACCCCACGTGAGTTTGCCGGCCAAGGTGTAGAACAGAGGCCAGTTCCAGGTAGGGGAGTACCAACGGCGGGATAGTATTAAATTTTTGCTCGCCCAGCCAGCCGGGGGGCCATCCGGGAGGAACAGCATCGGGATTTAGATTGCGCGATTTTATCTGATTGGCCTGCGTTACGGCATCCCACAGGGCATCCTGTTCGTCCGGCAACATAGCATCCCAGACATCACCGGGCGTGGTATATTTACCCGGCAACAGTTGGGCCAAACGGGTGAGCAACGCGTCGAGCAATAGGGGCAGGGTTGGAACCGGCGGGTCGTCGCTGGCGGCAGGCCGCTTCTCATCCGGGTGATTAGCGGCAGGAGGGTTTATCGCCGCAACCGTACCGACGTGCAACAGCGTGAGGCACGTGTATTGTCTGCGGCGAATTCAAAACGGTGGGTCTTGGTCGTCCCAGAGGTCAGCTTGTCGTTCGTCGGCGGAGTTGTAGTAGCGGTATAGCTGTCCGGCGTAGTAACTCTCGAAGAGCTTTGCAAACTCGCAGG
>CAYWSS010000476.1:0-5032 GCA_964460505.1 uncultured Caldilineaceae bacterium
CAAGAGTCACCTCCACCAACAAAAAAGACGCTCATCACTCCGCGATAAGCGTCTACTTGACATAAAATGGGCCGGGTGGGAGTCGAACCCACACGAGGTTACAAGCCCCGGGGGATTTTAAGTCCCCTGCGTCTGCCATTCCGCCACCGGCCCTTGTTTTATATTTTGAGAATATTACAACAATTGCCGCCGATAGTCAAAGCGGCAGGGCCAACAGGGTACGTTTCAGTTTGTGGTCGAATTGTATTTAACCGCAGAGTCCGCAAAGGGAAACCAAGAAATCTTTGCGTTCCTGGCGGCCTCTGCGGTAAATTTACGGGACCTGGTAAATTTGCCAAAAAAGTAAAATGCGTCCAAGGATTTTTTAAACCTTGCATCCTTATGTCATCCGTGATAGGATAAATTACTCAACAAAATGATGGATGTTTACCAAATATGGAAGACCGTGATAAAACAAAGACGCAACTTCTTGAAGAAGTAGCCGAACTGCGACAGCGTGTATCTGAATTAAAAGCCAGTAAGCGGCGTAACAGTGAACTGGCTCTTTTTAATAGAATTATCGCCGCGTCTGCTTCTGACCTGGGGCCAAATGTCGTTCTGGAAACGGCCTGCAATGAATTGGCCCGGGCCTTCAAGTCTCCGCAGGTAGCTGCGACAATGTTCAACAAAGAGGAAGTGACTGCCGTTGTTGTGGCCGAATATCTGGGGCCGGGGCAGCCTTCCGCGTTGAATTACACCATTTCCCTAAAAACCAACGCCATTGTACAGCATCTGTTTGCAAACAAATCACCATTAATCATCAAGGATACATCTGACGATTCCTGTCTGGAATCAGTTCGGGATTGGGGTTTAAACCGGAATATTGCGGCCATGCTAATTGTGCCGTTGATCATTGAGGGGGAAGTGGTTGGCTGTCTGGAAGTTGATATGCTTACCCCTTACTGCTTTTCCCCGGAAGAAGAAAGCTTGGTGCAGGGGGTTGTTGACCAGGTGGCCGGCGCGGTATCCAGAGCCTGGATGAATGAGGAGCGGCAGTTGTTGAGCACTGTTATCCGGCAGGCTGCCGATATTATTATGGTTCTGGATAATCAGGGCACTGTCCTGTACGTCAATCCGGCTTTTGAGGAGATAACCGGCTATACCAAAAACGAGATAACCGGCAAACCCTGGTTCACTGTTTCCCACGGCGTAGATGAATTTGATTTTTACAATGTGTTGTGGTCAACCATAAAAGCCGGACGGGTGTGGCGCGGGCATATTACCAACCAGAAAAAGAGCGGGGCCACTTATATTGTTGATACCACAATCGCCCCCGTAAAAGACGAGGCCAATAAGATTATCAATTACGTTAGCACCCAGCGTAATGTTACCCGCGAGCTGGAGTTGGAAAAACAGTATCGACAGGCGCAAAAAATGGAGGCCATTGGGCAACTGACCGCCGGCATCGCTCACGATTTTAATAACCTGTTGATGGCCATCAACGGATTTGCAGAGCTGATGCAATTCAGGCTGCCCAACGACAGTCCATTTTATGAAATGGCCGGGCGAATTGTATCATCAGGCGAAAGTGCCGCCAATTTGATCCGCCAGTTGCTCATCTTCAGTCGAAAACAGGCCGCGGAAGCTGAAGTCTTAAACGTAAACGATACCGTCACCGAAATTGATAAAATGCTGCGTCGCATCATTGGCGAAGACATTAACCTGCAAACCTCGCTTGCCCCGGAATTGTGGGCCATCAAAATTGATCCCTCTCAAATTGAACAGATCATCGTTAATCTGGGCGTGAATGCCCGCGATGCAATGCCTACCGGCGGGCAACTGGCAATTGTAACAACCAATGTAGAATTGCCGGACAGAGACCCCCTTGATCCGCTGGGACTGTCCGCGGGGCAATACGTCATACTTTCCATTAGTGATACAGGCATTGGGATGAGCGAGGATGTTAAGGAACATATTTTTGAGCCGTTCTTTACCACCAAAGAACAGGGTAAAGGCACGGGGTTGGGGCTGGCCACCGTGTACGGCATTATAAAACAGAACGGTGGAAACATTAAGGTTCACAGTAAAGAAGGGCACGGCACCACCTTTGAAATACTCATGCCGCGCGTAATTAAAATGGCTGATGATGAATCAAAAAAAGAGCGGGTTAAGGCAATGTCTATTGGGACGGAAACCATTTTGCTGGTAGAAGACAGCCCTGCTGTAAAGGAATTGGTGACACTTTCCCTTAGCGCTCAGGGATATGACGTTATTTCAGCCGATAACGGGGCAGAGGCGTTGGGTTTATTCAGAAATTATAAAGGTGAAATAGACCTTCTGCTTACCGATGTGGTTATGCCACAAATGGGCGGCAAGGAATTAGCCGATCAAATTACCACGCTCAAACCTGATATCAAGGTGATTTTTACCTCGGGTTATGGTGATGACGCCATTTCTCAGTATGGCGTGCTGGACCCCAATATCACCTTTTTGCAAAAACCCTTTTCGCCGGCAGCCCTGGTATCCAAAGTCCGCGAAGTACTGGATACCTTGGCCTAAACCCTAAAACAACATCAGGATGTTTTCCTGAAAATTATAAAATCCCAGACCCACTGCGCCGGATCGGATGAGTAGGAAAGTGGAAGCTGGGCCGACAACGGATTCCCGGCCTCGTCGGCCACGTAAATAGTCCAGGTACCGTCCGCAAAGGTTCCCGGCTCAAATTTTACATTTCCAAATTTTACGTAATCGCAATCCAGGCAGTTGGTTGCGCTCCAGTTCCAATCGCTTAGCGCGCTCTCGGTATGCATCCCGGAAGGCGTGTGATCGCCCACTATCTTCAGCCCGCCAATGGGAATATTTCCCTCTGAAACAATGGCCACATACACAGTGATAACGTGATAGCTGGTGCGCTGAAATTCTCGATTACCCTGCTCACTCACCACAAACGGAAATGAGGGCGCCGGGGTGGCCGTGGGCGGGCCGGGGGTGGCCGTGGGCGGCGGCGGTGGCGGCGGTTTGGTAGGAACCGGCGTATCGGTGGGTAATGGAGTGGGGGTAGCCGTAGGTTCGGGCTGGGCGCTGGGGGTTAACGTTGGAACCGCCGTGGGCACATCGGTGGCGCGCTTTTGTGAAGGCGGCAAAAGTGAATCTCCCCCGTCGGTGATGGCGGCGGCTTCAATTGCTTCCGGGGCAGGGTTTGGATTATTGGGATCGAGCGTGGGCGTAAATGTGGGGCGCAAAACCGGGGCCGGGGCCATCGCTTCAGACTGCGTCAACGCCGCGTTTCCATGGGCCGGCCGGGTTTGAATAAATGCCGTCAGCACAATGCCCCCCAAAATCAGGATCAACCCAATAAACGCAAACGTCGCCAACAGATCGGTAGTAGCCTGAGACAGTTTCCAAAACGGATCTGTTGCTTGTTTTGTTTTGGCCTTGATTTTTCTTTTCGGCTTGACCTTGGCTTTTGGTTTTGGTGTTCTCCGGGGCGCCGACCGAAGGGGTTGCTTGGCCGCCTTGGGCTTTTTAGAGGATGCTCCCACCGATTTGGTCGGTCGCGTTACATCTGCCTTGAGCATACGACGTAATTCAGCCTCAAGCTGATTGATTTCGGCAACAATCTGGTACGGAGTGTTGGGGCCATAATAGGCCTGATATTTTCGCAAGGTTTCCAGGCGATAGATTTTTTCCTGCAAGTGCCGGTCTATCGACATTTGACCCACCAATTTCCCGCTAAAAAAGAACCATACAGTTTGATTTTGATGCTAATGCTTGGGTTAGAACACACTACATCTAGTATAGCACCTTCTAAAATTCCAATATATTGGGGTAATTATATACCGAAAACGGCATTATGTAAATTTTACCCGCTTCAATGAATACATCTAACTCACACCTGTATCATTCTCGAACCGAAAATTGAAACACGGTTATCTGTTTATATTCCTCTCCCGGTTTGAGGATTGATGACGGGAAATTGGGCTGATTGGGCGAGTCCGGGAAGTGCTGCGTTTCCAGACAAAAACCGGCCCGCTTCCGGTAAACAGCCCCGTCTTTGCCGGTAATGGTGCCATCTAAAGAGTTGCCGGTGTAAAATTGAACGCCGGGATGGGTGGTGTATATTTCCAGCGCGCGCCCAGTGGTTGGCTCATATACGCCGGCCGCTAAAGCCAATTGGCCGTCTTGGTTATTAAGCACCCAGTTATGATCATATCCCCCGCCAAAATTCAACTGTGCGTCATCAAGATCAATTCTTGCTCCAACAGGGGTGGCCTGTAAAAAATCCATAGGGGTGCCGTTTACTGATTGCAATTCCCCCGTTGGAATCAAGGTGTGGTCAACCGGAGTGAAGCGATCTGCATTAATAACCACCTCGTGGCCTAAAATATCGCCGGTGCCGGCCAGATTAAAGTAAGAATGATTGGTTAAATTGATAACTGTATCGTGGCTTGTCGTGGCGCTGTATTCAATTTTTAAGGCATTATCATTGGTCAAAGTGTAAGCAACGGTTACAGACAGGTCTCCCGGATATCCTTCCTCGCCATCCGGGCTAAAGGTGGTGAGCTTTAACCCAACCCGGTCATCTCCGGTGATTGGCGCTGTGGCCCACACCACTTTATCAAACCCTTTCAGGCCACCGTGCAGGTGATTTTTGCCGTTATTCTGGGCCAGGGTATATTCAACCCCGTTGAGGGTAAATTTGCCCTGCGCAATGCGGTTGGCAAAGCGTCCCACAAGGCAACCAAAGTAGGGGCTTGGCCCTTGATAACCATCCAGGTTATCAAATCCCAATACAACATCGCCGAATTCCCCGTTTTGATCCGGAACGAGAATTGATACGATAATGCCGCCAAAATCAGTGATTTTTACTACCATCCCGTTATTATTTTGCAACGTGTAAAGATACACAGGTGTACCGCCTGCGCTACTTCCAAAGGAATGTTTGTCTAATTTCACAGGTTTACTCCTTGTATAAAATGTTCGTAGTCAGATACGCAGCGCAGCGGACCTTCGGTCGTCTAACGCCACTCCGCTATCGCTTCGAGGCTGACTA
>CAYWSS010000477.1:0-5030 GCA_964460505.1 uncultured Caldilineaceae bacterium
GTGGATTCCCGCTTAATACGTGCGGGAATGACAGGGGGGCTGAATGGTTACGAAAGATGAGGTGTCATGCCCGAATGTACCTGCGGTCTGGCATCCCGCGGGGCCTGCAAGTGTGGATTCCCGCTAAAAGCACGCGGGAATGACATCTCAAAAGTTCCGTTCTCATTCTGTTTTCAGTATAGTTACCTGCTTTATTAGCTTGATACGTATGGGGATGGCTTCGGTCTTGCGCGGGTATGATCCGCATTTCAAGCGTGATGTGGCTGTCAAGATTTTACCGGCGCAATTTCTGCACGATCCCACGTTTCAGGCTTGCTTTAAACGGGAAGCCCAAACCATTGCCGCCCTTGAACATCCGGCTATTGTGCCGGTGTACGATTATGGCAAAAACGAGGGCCAACCGTATTTGGTGATGCGTTTTATAGCCGGCGGCTCCTTGTTGGGCGCGGATGGATCAGGAGATATTGTCTCTGCCTGATGTGCTGACAATCATGCAGCGCATCGGTTCGGCTCTGGATGAAACGCACGCGATGGGCATTATTCACCGTGATTTGAAACCGGCCAACATTTTATTTGCAGGAAGCTCAAAATTTAATTGCCGTTGTTGATCAGGCTCCCGACGAGCTTGAGGCTGATCCTGCCGGGATTGGTTCCGCAAAGGAACAACTGGCCAAACTGGGGGCCAGCCTGGGTGATTCCACGCCTTAAAGTTGTTTCGAGGTTTTCCAGCACCCCTAATCTGCATAAGATTGGTTCAATCCTGGATACTGACCCCGTAATTTCGACTTACAAGATAACGTTGCCGGCCCAACATCGATCAATTTTTGAAATTGAACCAATCTAACTACTTTACCACAAGTGGCAAATAAACATCCTGACTGGGCCAGAAATTAAAATTGGACAGGAATCCCAATTGCCCTGACTATCCTGAGATTTGAGCGCAAAGCAGGCAATGTTGCCCGGTTGATATGGAATTGCTGCGGTAAATGTGGTGTTGCCGCCGGGTAATCGCCCGTTTGGCCCAGTCTGTCGGTGGCCTGGGTAATGTTGATATATTTAACCTGGTAAATTCGCCTATTCGCTAAATTCGCAATTTGATTTTCCACCGGCGCAAGTCGGATTACTGTCAAATTTTCAAGATGAACCGGCAATAAAAAAAGAGGCGCACATCGCGCCCCTTTTGTTTATTCTGAGAGTTTGCTTTTTCTAAAATTTACTGTTGCTGGTTATATTGCTCCAGCGCTTCTTCCTCGTCCCAGCTTTCGTCCAATTCTTTGGCTATGGTGGCCGCCACATCCCTGGCCACGCCGTCGCGCTCCTGTTCTTTGCCCCATTTAAACATGGATGTGTAGGCCGCGGTACTGTCGTGCCCGGCCCGCATCGAGGCTTTCTGAACCGCTTCCTGAAAACGGGCGGGCAGATTTTCTCTGACGGTGCCATTTAAATCAGTAGCTTTCACCCCTAACGGGATGTGTTCCCAGTAGAGTATTTGGTATCGTGCCACTGTCTAACTTCCTTCCTGATGTCTGGTGGTAAGAATATGTTGTACGCTTTTTATTATATCGCCTAAAAAAACTTTTTTCAAGCGAAAACCTGAGCATAACTATAGCATATTTGACCTATTTACACTAAAAACCATTTAGAGCGCAGGTAAAAAATTAGAGTTCGATTAGAAAACTGTCCAAATCCTTGAAAAATCCTGAGATTGGGCTACAATAGTAACGTCAAAAAGATTGGTTGCGGGCTATTTAAACGCAGCTAATCTATTTTTTTTGACAATCAACTTTAACCGTGGAGGCCCTCGATTATCTAATATGGAAATGACAACTATCCGTGAACTGAACGAGGCTGTTGAACGTGAAGCGATGTTCCTGCAACATTTGCTGTCGGAAGTGAACAAGGTAATTGTCGGTCAAGAGAAATTAATAGAGCGATTGCTGATTGGCCTTTTGGCTGATGGGCATATCCTGTTGGAGGGCGTGCCGGGACTGGCCAAAACCCTGGCCGTAAATACTCTGGCCCAGGCGGTTCAGGCCGATTTTCAGCGTATCCAGTTTACCCCGGATTTGCTGCCTGCCGACTTGATTGGCACCGAAATTTACAACCCGCGCACCAACGAATTTACACCCCACCTGGGGCCAATTTTTGCCAACTTTATTCTTGCCGATGAAATTAACCGGGCGCCGGCCAAAGTGCAAAGTGCGCTGCTGGAAGCCATGCAGGAACGTCAGGTTAGCCTTAGTGGCCAAACCTACGCTCTGGAAGACCCGTTTTTGGTGTTGGCCACCCAAAACCCCATTGAGCAGGAGGGAACTTACCCGCTGCCCGAAGCGCAGGTTGACCGCTTTATGCTCAAGGTAATTGTGGGCTATCCCTCCCGTGACGAGGAACGGCTGATTATGAACCGGATGACCGGCGCCGAATTACCCCAGGTGCGCCCGGTTATCAGCCCGGAAACATTGCTCAATGCCCGCGAGGTAGTCAAACAAATATACGTGGATGATAAAATCAAAGAGTACGTTCTCGATTTAATTTTTGCTACCCGCTTCCCCGGCCAGAGTGGGTTGGACGATATAGTCGATCTCATTAGCTTTGGCGCATCGCCCCGGGCCACCATCTATCTGATTATGGCCGCCCGCGCTCACGCATTTCTCCGGGGCCGTGGTTTTGTTACCCCGGAAGACATCAAGCAGATTGCGCCGGATATTCTGCGCCACCGCATTGTAATCAGCTACGAAGCCGAAGCCGAAGAAATAACCAGCGCCGATATAGTCCAGCGTATTCTGGACCGAATCGAAGTTCCGTAATACAAAGGATGAAGTCAGAAGGATGAATTTAACTGCTTTTTATTCATCCTTCTGACTTCTGCCTTCATCCTTCGTTATTCATTATGCTTACAACAGAACTGATAAAAAAAATCCGCCGTATAGAAATACACACCCGCCGCCTGGTAAACAGCAGCTTTGCCGGCGAATATCACGCCATCTTCAAAGGGCAGGGGATGGAGTTTGATGAAGTGCGCCCCTACCAGAACGGCGACGAAGTGCGTACCATCGATTGGAACGTAACGGCCCGTACCGGCGAACTGTTTGTAAAACGGTACGTCGAAGAGCGGGAACTGACCGTGATGCTGCTGGTCGATGCCAGCGCATCGGGCCAGTTTGGCACGGCCAATCGCTTTAAGCGGGAAATTGCTGCTGAATTGGCGGCGGTGCTGGCCTTTTCTGCCATCAGTAACAACGACAAAGTGGGCCTGCTCATCTTTACAGACCAGATTGAGCTTTATATTTCGCCCCGCAAAGGGCGACGTCACGTGTTGCGACTCATCCGTGATTTGCTGGCCTTTGAGCCGAGCGGTCGTAAAACCAATCTAAAACTGGGTATGGATTCTCTCAATCATATGCTCAAGCGGCGCAGTATTATTTTTCTCCTGTCAGACTTTCTGGCCCCCCCCAATTCTTACAGCTCTATTTTGCAGATCAGCAATCGCCGTCACGATGTGATTGCCGTAACCCTGACCGACCCGCGCGAGCAGGAGTGGCCCAACGTGGGTGTGGTTGCCCTGGAAGATGCAGAGACAGGCACCGTACAGTGGGTGGATACCGGCAGTCGACAATGGCGACAGGAGTTTACAGAACGGGTGAACGAGTTGCAGGTGGGCCGTGAGCGCGTTTTCCGCAAAGCCAAAGTGGACCGAATTGATATTTCAACCGATAAAGATTACGTTATCCCGCTAACCAGCTTCTTTGAGAAACGCGCCCGGCGTTTACGGCGACGGTAGAATGATTTACGATTTACGATTTACGACTATAGTCCTGTGGATTTACAATTATTTTTCCCACGGCAAAACGGGGCGGGATAGGCCACTGTCACGGGAGAAGCCGGCGCAAGTATCACGCATTACGCATCACGCATCACGTATCACATATCTTGCGCTGGCTGCGTTTTCACTTATTCTGCCGGCCTTTCCCGCGCTCGCTGCCGCCCAATCCCCAATTGATGCCGAGGTTGACTTTTTTGTGGTATCAAAAAACAACGAGGGGTCTTTTACCGTTGGCGACCGCATTACCCTGCGGCTGCAAGTAACCCACCCCGCCAATTCAGAAATCGATCTGCCGTTGGTTGAGGAACAGTGGGGTGAATTGGAGGTGGTTGATCAGACCGGTCAGGACACCGTAAAAAATATCGATGGCACCGCCGTTACCCGTAAAGATATCATTGTTTCTTTATTTGAGCCGGGACAATATCAGACGCCGTCGCTGGTGGTTACGCATCACAAAGCAGACAACACTACTGAAGAGCTGGGCTCTCCGGTCATCCCCATAAATATCGATACCGTTCTGGTGGAAGGTGACGAGGATTTACGCGATTTGAAGGAACAATTCTCGCTGCCGGTTCCGCCGCTGTGGCCCTTTATTCTGGCCGGAATTGCGCTGGCGGCGGCAGTAAGCGGCGGCTTGTTCTGGGCCGGGCGATGGGCATACAACCGCTGGTGGGTGAAAGAGCCGGTACAATTGGGGCCGCAACCGGCCATTGATACCCGCCCGCCGGAAGTGATTGCCTACTTGGAGTTGGCGCGCATTGAGGCGCTCAATTTACCGGCGCAGGACCGGCTTAAATCACACTACACCCTGGTTACCGATTGCCTGCGCGATTACATCGAACGACGGTATCAAATCCCTGCCCTTGAGCAAACCACCGACGAATTACGGGATTCATTTCGTCGAACGCCGGCAGCGCCCCCGGAAGACCGCCGCGACTTTGTCGGGCTCTTTAACCGCAGCGACTACGTAAAATTTGCCCGGTTGCGTCCAACCGCAGAAGAAGTGTACGGCCTGATTCCGGCAGCCCGAACCGTTGTAGATAAAACTACCCCCGACCCGAAACCTGAACCTGAGCTTAAACTTTCTGCCCCCGATACTGTTGAGACACCCCCACCGGAAACGGAGAACACGAAATGAACTTTCGTTTTGCAACGCCGGCCCTATTGATATTGCTGCTCATTCCACTGTTGTTGGCGCTCAACAAAA
>CAYWSS010000478.1:0-5021 GCA_964460505.1 uncultured Caldilineaceae bacterium
GCGGCAATAGCCCGGCAACCCATTTTTCCCAGCTTTTTGGCCGCTCGCTGAATTGGCTCCAGACAAGGCGATTTATCCGCTTCGTGAACCAGCGCCCAGATATCCACCCCCCCGGCAATTTCGTATTGAATGGGGAAGGGGTAGGCGCTGGCGTTGCGCACGTCGCCGGGGAAACCGGGATACACATCATCCAGGATGATGATGCCCAGCCCCATCCCGTAGCAGCGATGCTCTTTACGGGCTTTGATGTAGTTGATGCCCATATCTCGGTTTTGGTACATAGACTACCTTCTTGTTAGATGACTTTTTCGGTTCTGCGTATTACGTATTGCGTATTATTTCCTTTACGGATTACTTTGCTGTGGCCGGTCTCTGACCGCGCCATCTCGCCGCGCCATCTCCCGCTGTGACCGACCTCCACTGCTGTGGCCGGTTTCCGACCGCGCCACCCTGTCGCCCCATCTCCCGCTACGACCAATTTCCTCTGACCGCCCACTTGACTCGCTACCACGCCACAGCCGTCAACATCACATCCGACTTCTCCGGCGGGTCCAGCAACCAGTACACAGCCGAGGAAAAACGCCACTGTGTCGCCTCTCTCACCAACCCTTTTCGCCGCGGATTATCGTGCAGATAGTTTACCTTTGTCTGCCAAAACTTCTGCGACCAAATTGCCTCCGGATGGCGACTCTGCTGCCAAAACTGCCTGGCCCGGTCCGTGCGTCGAGTGCTACGAAACACCTGCCCAAAGGCCGTCAGCATTTTCTGTTCGCAATAGTCAGCCAGTCGCCGCCCTGTAAATTTACGCATATCCACCAATATTTGCTGCAACCGCCGAACGTCAAAGTCAACTTCTGAAACGATCAAGTGCAGATGAGTTGGCATAATGACAAAGGCATTGATCTGTAAGCCCTTTTCCTGATGACAAAAATTGAGGCTGTCGGTTACAATCAGGCAAGGTTTCTCGCTGACGAAAACAGGCAGCCAGTGGACAATGGTAAAAGTCAGGTAGTAAAGGGCGGCGTCTTCGTGGATACGCAAGACTTCCATTGGCATCTCCTGCGTGGCGCGGTCGGAGACCGGCCACACCGAGGGTGATTTTCCGTTTGGGCCGGTCTCCCGGTGGCGCGGTCGGAGACCGGCCACAGCAAGTGTCTAATCGTTGTTTTTAAGCAAACATCTTCATATCCAGCTCTTCGTTCTTGTGGCGGGCGTCGGCCAGCTCGCAGACGCGGTGCAGTTCTTTGCGCATCGCCTCGTCAAAGAGAGGCTCTGTCTCGGTTTCCAGAATTTGGATGACCCGTTCACGGACGCGCTCACCGTAGCGTTTGCTGCCGCCGGCGTTCCAGTCTTCCCAGTTCTGGCGATTGATCAACCTGGGCCGCCAGATTTCGGTTTTGAATCGGTCAAACGTGTGGTCGTGTTCCAGGAAGTGGCCGCCGGCGCCAATGTCGGCCATCACGTCCAGAGCCATGGTTTTGTCATTAACCGGAATGCCGCGCAGGATGCGTTTGACCATATCGATAATTTCGTCAGAGGCGACCATCATTTCCATCGAGCTGGTCAGCCCTTGCTCAATGTAGCCTACATCGTGGATCATATTGCCGCCAATCAGGCCGGCGGTGGCAATGTTGATAGCGGCTTCCATGGTAGCCTGCTCGTCAAAAATCTTTACGTCAGAGCAGCCGGCGGTTTCATACTCCGGCACGCCCAGCCATTTGGTGATGTCGGTGTAGCCCGCGCTAAGCAGGGCCATCTCCGGAGAGCCGTAGCAGTAGACGGTGGTTCTCATATCCATATTTGACATCAGCCCGCCAATGATCATTGGCGCGCCGGGCTTGCGCAATTGGCTGATCACAATGCCAAACAGGCTCTCGGTGAGGGCTTGCACCAGTAACCCGGCCAGGGTGGTGGGGGCCGTAGCCCCGGCCAGGGGGCAGGGCGTATAAACAAAGGGGATGTCGTTATCGCAGGCAAAGAGCAACTTTTGCACCACTTCTTCGGAGTGGCTCAACGGTGACACCGGTTCGATGTACAGGGAGAAAGCCGGCCCTTTCTTCCACTCCTCTTTACCGCCCAGCCGGATGTGAGCCATCTCAAGCTGGTCGCGGACGCCCTCCAGGTCTACGGCGGTGACATTGATGGGTTTGTTGGTGCCTTCGAGCATGGCCAGATATTGCCAGCGGTCGTAGGTTCCTACGGCTCTATCCTGAACAATGCCCAGCGACATGTGAAAATCGATGTTGGGCAGCGCCTGCGCTAATTTGGCAAAATTCTTTACATCCTGGTAGATGGCCCGCCGCCGTTTGCCGGTGTAGGGATCAAGGGTAAACGGGGTGTCGGAACCGGCCCCAAAGTATATCTGGTTCTTGTAAAGTTCCATGCGGTACTGGCGGTCCGGGCCGGTCACCACCACTTTGCGGGGCAAGGTGGCTCGCGCCTTGTCCACCATCCAGGGGGGGATTTTAACCAGGCTGCTGTCTTCGGTTGTGTCTTCTACAATGGCCCCGCCGGAGTGGGCTAAATCCACCCCTTCTTTTTCGTAGACCCGCACCCCGGTTTCATATAATACCCGCAATGCCGCAAAATAGATGGCTTCGACCTGGTCTTCGTTAAGCACCTGAAGCCTGGGGGTGGCGTTTACTGCATAATTGGTTTTGTGTACCTGCATAATCCAACCTCCTGTAAAAATAGGATTTAGGGGGTAGGAGTTGGGAATTAGGGAAAAGCTATACCTAACCCCTAAATTCTAACTCCTGATCCCTGCTTTTTATTCTTGTTGTCGCCAAAAGTACCGGAACTGTTTGAGTCTCAGTAGATTCAATTTTAGAGGAGCCAGTACTGCGCAGCGTCAGATGCGGCTCCGTTTGGCATCTGACGCTGCCTCACTCCTCAAATTTGGATCCACTGAGTCTTGCTGATTTGGGATCGGCGATTTTGAAATTATTTAATCGTAAATCGTTAAATGAATTGGTCCTGACGAATTTCGCCGCCCGGGTGTATCACCACAAAATCGTTGTCGGCTTTGGACAGGTCGGCCGCTATCTGAACCAGCCGGCGCACGTACTTGTCCGAACCGAGGATTTCTTTATAGCGCATCCCCCACTGTCCGCAATATTCAGCAACCTCTTTGGCCTGGGGGCGATATATTTCCATATCGGCCTGATTATGAACAACCAGCGTCAATTGTTCGTAATGTTGGTATTGTTGATCCATAACCCAGGCTGCATCGTCAGGGCCGTACTTTTCTACATATTCTTCATATTCCTTAAGCGGGTGGCTGCCCGATTCCAGCCAGCCTTTGCTCAGGTAATAGGTGCCGGGCACAGCTTCAAACTCCCGCTTGTATGCCTGGCGTGAGCCTAACAAGATGGCAATGCAATCATCGGCGCGGGGAACCAGCAGCGTGTGTTTGCCGGCCTTGATGCCATTTAGCCCGTTGCCGCACAATCCATAACCCAACACCACCAGACTCGGCGCTTCGATGCTGTCAATCGCATCTTGTACGGTCCAGGTCAATTTGTTGGGCACCCGATGCAAGCCATAGTCCATAAACGTGACTTGCGTCGCCAGGTCGTCGGGCAACAAGCGTTCCAACATATCTTGTAATACCTGGCAGGAAATAACAACAACCGGCATTTTTTTTGATGATGACATTTGCACCTCTGGCAATTAAGAATTAACAATGAGTAAATCGACAATCGGCAGTAGGTTGGGTTGAGCTGAATTCTACGGGGCGATACCCTGAATGTTGGGTTTCACTCGTCTGTTCTGGACTAAATTATGGGCGAAACCCAACTGGTTCTTGCCCAAACTTACCTTGTTTGCCCCGTTCAACGCCAACCTACGATGAATTATCTGACTACCGACTACTGACATCTGATTACTGAATCACGCTGCTCCTGCAAACTGTTTGGCTTGCTCTGCCCCGCCCACGGCGTTAGAGCCGTAACCGTCGGCGCCAATGCGTTCGGCAAATTCGGCGTCTACCGGCGCGCCGCCGACCATGATTTTGACGCTATCGCGCAGGCCGGCTTCTTCAATAGCTTTGATGGTGTACCCCATGGCCCGCATTGTGGTGGTTAACAAGGCCGACATGCCCACAATGTTCGGCCGGTGCTCTTTGATGGCCAGGACAAACTTTTCGGGGGGAACATTAAAGCCCAGATTGATGACTTCAAAGCCGGCGCCTTCGCACAGCATGCCCACCAGGTTTTTGCCGATGTCGTGCAGGTCGCCCTTAACGGTGCCCAGCACAATCTTGCCCACCAGCTCGCTGCCGCTGGCGGCCAGGCCCGGGCGCAATATTTCCAGCCCGGCGTGCATCGACTTGGCCGACATGAGCACTTCCGGCACAAACATCGCGCCCCGTTTAAAGCGGACGCCCACCTCATTCATGCCCACAATCAGCCCCTGATCCAAAATATCTTTGGGGGGCAAATCCTGCTTCAGCGCCCTTTTGACCAGCCTGAGGGTTTTTGTTTCATTTCCTTCCAGAATAACGGTTGATAGTTGTTCGTATATTTCGCTCATTTTATTTCTCCTTATTTCCGGGAGTAGGCAGTAAGGAGTAAGGGGAAGGAACATTTTTCCCATACTTCCTACTCCATACTTCTTACTCTCTAACTCTTTCTTCAGCGGCTTCCAGAACATTCTGGATTGTCTTTTCTGTTTCCGGCTTGATGGGCGACGGCTGGTGCGTGGCTAAAATATCCTGCACGCGGGCAATCACGCGGTTGCGCATGGTGGTGCTGCCCATCTCTACCCACTCTTCGTAGTTGCGCCGGTCGCACAGATTGGGGTACCAGTATTCGCTTTTGTAGTGGCGATGGGTGTGCTGCTCGTACAGGTAATGGCCGTTGGGGCCTACATTGTTGATTACATCCACAGCCAGCGTATCCTCATTCACCTCAATGCCCCGCGTGATACGGCGGGGGGGGGGGAGAGGGTCGCCGCTCATCTTAGCGTTGCACATATAGTACGCGCTCCCGCCTTCAGACTAGAGTGTCATGTGTGGAAGG
>CAYWSS010000479.1:0-4998 GCA_964460505.1 uncultured Caldilineaceae bacterium
CCCGTCGGCCACAATGACCTGCCCGGCGTGGATGCTGTAGCCAATGCCCACCCCGCCGCCGTGATGCAGGCTGACCCAGGTGGCCCCACCCACAGCGTTGAGCATCGCGTTGAGCAGCGGCCAGTCGGCAATGGCGTCGGAGCCGTCAAGCATCGCTTCGGTTTCGCGGTTGGGGCTGGCCACGGAGCCGCTGTCCAGGTGGTCGCGGCCAATGACAATGGGGGCGCTCACTTTGCCCGAGGCGACCAGTTGGTTGAATTTGAGGCCGGCTTTGGCCCGTTCGCCATAACCCAGCCAGCAGATGCGCGAGGGCAACCCTTGAAACTCAATCTCTTTTTGGGCCAGTTTTATCCAGCGGGCCAAATGTTCATCTTCCGGGAAAAGTTCCAGAATGACCTGATCGGTGGTGAAAATATCCTGCGGATCGCCGGAGAGGGCTACCCAGCGGAAGGGGCCTTTGCCTTCACAGAACAGCGGGCGCACGTAGGCCGGCACAAAACCGGGATAATCAAAGGCGTTTTTCAACCCGTTGTCAAAGGCACGCTGGCGCAAATTGTTGCCATAATCAAAAACAATGCTGCCCCTGGCCTGCCAGTTGAGCATGGTTTGCACGTGTTGGGTCATCGAATCGAGGGAGCGGCGCTGGTACTCGTCCGGATCAGCTTCGCGTAGTTCAGCGGCTTCGTCCAGAGATAGCCCGGCGGGAATGTAACCGTACAGCGGATCGTGGGCCGAGGTCTGATCGGTGACTACGTCGGGCACCACGCCGCGCTCAAGGAGTTCAGGCAAGGCCTCGGCGGCGTTGGCAATCAGCCCCACGGATTTGGGGTTTTTCTGGGCCAGGGCCTCCTCTACCCAGGTCATCGCCTCTTCCAGATTATCGGTGATGGCATCAATTTGCCGCAGCGAGAGGCGGCGTTCGGCCCGCCGGCGGTCTACTTCTACAAACAGGCCCACCCCTTTATTCATGGTTACGGCCAGAGGTTGGGCACCGCCCATTTCGCCCAGACCGGCAGTAACGACAAACTTTCCTTTAAGGCTGCCCCAGCCGTGCTGCCGGGCCAGCGAGCCGAGTGTTTCGTAGGTGCCCTGCAAAATACCCTGCGTGCCAATGTAAATCCAGCTTCCGGCTGTCATCTGGCCGTACATCAGCAGCCCCTCGGCTTCCCACTTGTCGAAGTTTTCCTGCGTGGCCCAGGCCGGAACAATGTTTGAATTGGCAATTAAAACCCGGGGCGCATCCTCGTGGGTGGTAAACACGGCCACCGGTTTGCCGGATTGCACCAGCAACGTCTCATCCGGTTCAAGCTTGCGCAAGCTTTCCAGAATGGCGTCAAAGCTTTCCCAGTTGCGGGCGGCTTTACCCCGGCCGCCGTACACAATCAGGTTGTCGGGGTCGCCCGCCACTTGCGGGTCGAGATTATTTTGCAACATCCGGTAGGGAGCCTCAATTAACCAGTTTTTGCAGGTCAACGTGGTTCCTCGGGGTGATTTAATGGTGCGGGTCATAATACCTCCTTGGAAAATACAGTAATTAGATGGCAGATGTCAGGTAACCGTTCCCCCCTTCGCCTTGTTCCCACGCTCCAGCATGGGAACGCATATAGCCACATACTCGACCAGAGCGCCCAGGCATGCGCGCAAAGCGCAAGGCAGAGCATTGGAACGAGGTGGTGTGTGGGGGGGGACGGTTACTTCGTTCGGTGTTTACATTGATGCCAGAAACTCGGCTTTAAAATGGTATTCGTCATTCCGGCAAAGGGCTTGATACAGCACCGCCGGACGTTCGCCGGTTTTATTGCGGGTGTAGGTCAGGCGCTTTACGGAAAAAGCGGTCATTCCCGCCTGTCCGCTCAGGTATTGGGCTTCTTTTTGAGAGAGGGCACGAACCTCAATCGTTTGGGTTAACCGAATGAGCGGCAGCTTATATTTGTGGATCAGCAATCTGCTCACCGATTGATTTACCAGGTCTTCGTGAACCAGTTCGGGGCAAAGGCTTTTGGCCAAAAAACGATTCTCATAAACAATCGGTTGGTCATCGGCCAGCCGCAGTCGTTTCAGGTGAATGATCGGGGTATTGGGAGCCAGTTTAAGTTGGGAGGCCACCGCAGATGAGGCCGGTACAATGTTTTGGGTTAAGATACGGGTTCCGGGCAGGCGTTGTTCGCGCTGCATTTGCTCATCAAACCCGGACAGGGTGAAGGTGGTTAAGGGAGCTTCCGGCACATTTACAAACGTGCCCCGGCCTTGTTCCCGGCGAATTAATCCCTCTTGCGCCAGCCACTGGATTGCTTGCCGTACTGTCCCCCGGCTTAGCCCATACGTTTTGCCCAGGCTGTTTTCAGTGGGAAGTTGAGTGTTAGGTTTTAGCTCACCGTCAATAATTTGCTGACGCAGTATTTGGGCAAGCTGGTAATATTTAGCCAAGGGTACGGATTTGAGAGTCATAATGATTCTTGAAATATTTGTATAGTTGTCTGTACAAATATTTTGACACAAAAAAAAGATTTTGTCAATAAGAAAAAATCAAGACACAAGCCAGTCTATAATCCACATAAGTTCCAAAGCCGCGGTGGCCTGTCCTCGCCCTATCAGCAGCCCCAACAGCACGGCTAACGCCATCAGTAGAAAAATGATGACCAGCCCCATACAGCCAAACAGCATCCAGATTGGCAAATCATTGAGGCTGTTTGTGACCAGGGCAGGCGTTTGGCCCCCGGATAATACGGGAACATTCATGGCGGCGGGCAACGGCATTGCTTCGTCAATGTTATTCGGATCGACGGGATTGGAAGAAAATAGAAATACCGTATCACCGATGGCGATCTTGTCCTGGTTTTTTAAACGGGTAGGTTGAGAAATGAGGACGCCGTTCAGGTAGGTGCCGTTGGCGCTGCCAAGGTCGGTCAGGATGTAGGAGTCTTCAATGGGATTTAAGGTGGCGTGATGTCTGGACACCTTGTGGTCGGCCACAACCACACCATTGCTTTTATCGCGCCCAAGGTGGATGGTGCCCCGCACGGGAAAACTTTGGCTGCCTCGCCCGTTGACTATCAGAACCAAATAGGCTGCGGGAGACGGTTCAAAAACCGTATCTTCGCCATTTTCAACAATATATCTAACCAAATGGGTAATCCCCGCGAACGAAATTAATTTATTATAGCATAGTTATGTAGTGAAGGCTATAGGCTTTTTGGTTTTGTACTTGACCATAATGAAGAATGTGGTTATTATTATAACAGAGCGTCCGCTGTCGCTCAATTAACATTAATAGGGGTAAATATCACCGTGGAAGCAGAAAGCGGGCAGTCAAGTAATCGATTGTTTATAATTATTGCCGTTGCGCTTATTGGCTTGATTTGTATCGGCTTATTAGGGTTGGGAGCTGTATTAACCTGGAGTCAATTTAATAAAACCGCACAGGAAGCCGCATTACAACCAACGGCAGCGGCTACCCCGTTTCCGCCGACATTAACGCCAACGACTACACCCAGCCCAACGCCAACAGACACGCCAGAGCCAACGCCAACCGGAACATTGGTGGTTAGTGCTGCCGGAGACAAGGCGCAACCAACGCCGCCTCTGGCCACAGTCGATCCAAACGCAACGGCGACCAACACCCCGGTTTTGAGAACTACAGCTACTAACACCCCGGTAGTTGTCTCCGGTACAGCCACCCCCGAGCTTCCCGGCAGTGGCGGAGTCCTGACTCCAACATCCAGAGCTACATTACTTTGGGTTGGGGCGGCATTGGTGCTGGTGCTGCTTATTTATGGCGCTTTCTACCGGATAAACGCTGTGTCGGTATCAGACAATGAGTAGTAAATAAGGGTAGCGCAAGTGTAACAAAAAAGGCGATAACCATTTGGTTATCGCCTTTTTAATTTTTTATGAGCAGACCTGCTAATCTACCAAATACCGGCCAATTGTAGTTAACAGACGGTTAAGATCAACCGGTTTGGTAAAATGCTCGTTGGCGCCGGCATCCATAGCCCGTTCTTTATGTTTTGCACTGGCCCAGGCTGAAATTGCAATTATGGGAATATTCTGCGTAGTGTCCTCCGAACGGATGACCTTGATTGCCTCAAACCCATCCATTTTGGGCATACGCAAATCCATCAAAATTAAATCGGGTAACCAGGAACGCGCTTTTTCTACGCCCTCTAACCCGTCTCCGGCAACAGCCACTTCAAATCCATTTAGCTCAAGCATTTGCGCCAGAATATCTCGTTGAGCAGGATGATCTTCTACATATAGTACTTTAGACACGCAACATGCTCCATTAATGGTAGGTTATCAACAATAACTTTTGGATTAATTTTTTATGGTATAAGCAACAAGACTACACAGGAACCGGATTGCAAAACCTAACCAACTTAATGCCACATCTATTATAGTATGGTGTAACCAAGACTAGCACAACTATAAAAGTATGTCAAACATAAAATGTCTTGTGTAACACTATTATTGGCTTATTAATCTTTCTTTAATATTCGGTTCATTTTTCTTTAATCTTTTCTCGGTAAACTTTAGTTACACTACTAAGAAACAGTGTGATCCCTCCCTCCTTAAGGAAGAACCCGTGTCGTGGCAGCGCGGGTTTTTCGTTTTTAAACGGCACTGACTTCATAATCTGTTTTTAATTGTTAATTGCCGGGTTGCCCGGATAACCCTTTTCGAGGGGGCAGCTGAGATATTTCCACGGTTAACTTGTTGGGGTTGATTGTCTAAACGCCGAAGCAATAAACAATAAAAAAATTATCAGCAGAATATTAGAGATTAGCAGATGCGCCAATTGAATCCAGAGCGGGGCCAATAGCACCACATTAATTGTACATGTTCAGTAAACCCGGTGCTGTGGCCGGTCTCCGACCAATGGCCGGCGGCTTGTGGGATGAAGCGGCCAAAATTGTTCAGTAAACCCGGTGCTGTGGCCGGTCTCTGACCGAGCCACCTAAGCGGGCGCGGTCAAGAGACCGGCCACAGCGCGATTTTGAC
>CAYWSS010000480.1:0-4994 GCA_964460505.1 uncultured Caldilineaceae bacterium
CGGTCAAGAGACCGGCCCGAGCGCGATTTTGACGGGTTCACTGAATTTGTACCCCCACAACGCATTTAGAGGGAGAGCAAAATTGGAAAGCTTCGAGGTTATCCTGGACACCGCAAAGTGATGATTCTCTGCTGATTGCCTCAATAGTTGCTTTGGAGTATGATTGAGGAAATTTTCACACGTTAAGTGACGAACTTTTTATTTTCAAAAGGAGGCCTGACCCATGCACGTAAATCCAGCAATTTTTAAAGCGTATGATATCAGAGGAATATACCCCACTGATTTAAACGAAGAAGCCGGTTACGCCATTGGGCGAGCATTTTCCGCATTTCTTAAAGTTGATACCGTCATTGTCGGGCGCGATATGCGCCTTTCCGGCCCGCAAATGTTTGAGGCCATCAGCCGTGGCCTGATGGATCAAGGCTCGGATGTAATCAATATCGGCATGGTCAGCACAGACCAGTACTACTACGCCTGCGCCACGCTGGGGCATGCCGGGATTATGGTTACGGCTTCTCACAACCCCAAAGAATACAGCGGTATGAAAATGGTCAGGAAAATGCCCCAATTACTCAGTGGCGATGAGGGGATTCAGGATTTGCGACGCATTGTTGAAAATGACAATTTCCCTGCGCCCTCCCGAAAAGGTACAATGACCGAAAAAGATTTAACCGAGGATTTTGTGAATATGATCCTCAGCCTGCTTGATGCCGATGCGCCGGCCAATCTGAAGGTAATTGCCGATACCGGCAACGGAATGGTTGGCCCCATTCTCAAACGGGTCTACGGGCAGTTACCCTCCATCGATCTGACCGGTATGTATCTGGACCCCGACGGCAGCCTGCCCAACCACGGCCTCGACCCGCTCCAGCCGGAAAACCGGGCCGAACTTCAGGCGCGGGTGGTGTCCGAAGGAGCCGATATCGGCTTTGCTTTTGATGGCGACGGCGACCGTTTTTTTACCATTGATGACCGCGGCCAGTTCGTTTCCGGCGATTTCCTGACCGCGTTGATGGGGCAATATTATCTTGAAAAATATCCCGGCTCAAAAATAGTGTACGATGTGCGCGCCTCGTGGGCCGTGCCGGATTTAATTTCGGCTGCCGGCGGTATCCCGCTTATGGAACGGGTGGGGCATGCCTTTATCAAGCGCCGCATGGCTCACGAAGAGGCTGTGTACGGCGGCGAAGTAACCGGACACTACTATTTTAAGGATTTTTTCTTTGCCGATTCCGGTCTTGTCCCCTCGCTTATTATTTTAGAAATGCTGTCCAAAAAGAAAGCAAAACTGTCTGACCTGCTGGAGCCGTTGGAAGCAAAATATTTTATCTCCGGCGAGATCAACTCCCGCATCTCCGGTGAACCCAAAGAGAAAATGGCGGAGTTGGCCAAAACCTTCAAAAATGGACAGGTAGAATGGTTTGACGGTGTATCCGTCTCTTTTGACGATTGGCATTTTAATGTGCGTCCCTCCAACACCGAACCGTTGCTGCGCCTGAACCTGGAAGCCAAATCGAGGGAATTGATGGCAGAAAAGCGAGATCATATTTTGGAAATCATTCGCAGCTAATCGTTCCGGCTAAAAAAACAGCGGCACAACGGGTGTGCAGCAGCCAACAGTTGTGCGGTTACATCACTGTTTTCCCAATCCCCAACTCCAGTGAAGCCGGTCTGGACCTAACCCCTTTATTTTCAGGAGACCTTCGTTGATTCTACGTAATTTCTTTATCAAATTATCCACCAGCAGCACAGCCCGCAGCGTTGTCACCGGTTTTGGCCCGGCCCGGAACACGGCTCGACGCTTTGTGGCCGGAGAAACGCTTGATGACGCCATTTCCGTGGCTAAAACCTTAAATAGCCGTGGCATCAAAACCATCCTTAATCATGTTGGCGAAAGCGTATCCTCCCCGGACGAAGCCGGCCAAGCCTCCAAAGAAGTTCAGGAACTCGTCTGCCGCATTGCGGATGAGGGCCTGGATTCCACAATTTCCATCAAACCATCTCACCTGGGGCTGGAGTTTGGGCAGGATTTCTACTACGAAAATGTGGCCGATATTGTGCAATTGGCCCGGCAGCACAACATTTTTGTTGAGCTTGATATTGAAGCCGGCCCGGACGTTGATGATACCCTGGCGGTTTACCACAAATTGCTCGACACCTTCGGTGGGGGTGTTCGACAGGCAGTGCAGTCTTACCTCTATCGAACGCCGGCTGATGTGCATCGAATCATTGAGCGCGGTGGCAGTATTCGCCTGGTAAAAGGTGCCTACCAGGAGTCGCCGGCAATTGCCTATCAAAACATAAACGAAATTAACCGGGTGTCCCTCAAAATAATGGATCAGTTTCTGTCGGCACAGGCGCTGGACAGAGGGGCATATCTGGCTCTGGGGTCGCACGATCCGGCCCTGATTGAACCGTTGCTGGCCGAAGCTGAAGCCCGGGGCGTTCGTCCGGATCAGTTCGAAATTCAAATGTTGCTGGGCATTCGCCGCGATGAACAACAACGGCTGGCCGATAAAGGCTACCAGGTGCGGACCTATGTACCTTACGGCAACGCCTGGTATCCCTACTTTATGCGTCGCCTGGCCGAGCGTCCGGCCAACGTCATGTTTATGGCGCGGGCCATGGTGGGCAAATAACAGGGCGCAGGGAACAAGTGACAAGGTGCAAGTTAACTGCACCCTGTGACCTGCAACTTGCAGCCTTTTATAACAGAGTTGGCAATGATCGAACAAAATCTCAAAAACAAAGTCGCCCTTGTCACCGGCTCCTCGCGGGGAATTGGGCGGGCTATTGCCCTGAAACTGGCCCAACACGGGGCCGGTGTTGTGGTACACTACCTGCGCAAGAAAAACGCGGCCAATGAAGCGGTTGCCGAAATTGAAGGAATGGGCTGCCGAGCCGTGGCCATCAAAGCCAATTTGGCCGACGCGGCCCAAATAGATGCCATGTTTGACCAGGTAGAAGCTACCTTTGGTCGCTGTGATATTTTTGTGGGCAATGCTGCCAGCGGCACCCCCAAAGATGTGCTGGATGTTACGGACAAACATTGGGACTGGACTATGGATATCAACGCTCGCTCCATTTTGCGCTGTGTGCAGCGGGTTGCCCCGCTGATGGAAGCGCATGGCTGGGGGCGGGTGGTTAACATCAGCAGCCCCGGCAGTACGCGCGTTTTGCCTCACTACGCCATCATTGGCCTTTCCAAAGCAGTGCTCGAGGCGCTGACCCGTTATCTGGCCGCCGAACTGGCCCCAAAAGGCATCGTTGTCAATGCTGTCTCCCCCGGGTTGGTCAACACCGACGCCGTATCTGCCTTTCCGGTCGATTTACAGGAAGTGTTTGAGCACGCGGCCAATCGCGCTCCGGCCGGGCGACTGGTTGCGCCGGAGGATGTGGCCACGCTGGTGGCCTTTCTCTGCTCCGATGGTGCCTTGATGATTGTGGGCCAAACGCTGCTGGTTGATGGGGGCTACAGTTTGTTACTTTGAGGAGAACAGGAAAAGGATGAATGTAAAAGTCAGAAGGATGAATCAAAGTCGCATAGTTGCCGGGTTGCAAATTCGCTCATTCGCCGACTTGTTCATTTGCTCATTTGATGTACAAATTCAGTGAACCCGTCAAAATCGCGCTCGGGCCGGTCTCTTGACCGCGCCCGCTTAGGTGGCTCGGTCGGAGGCCGGCCACAGCACCGGGTTTACTGAACCTGTACCATTTGATTGTCATTCCTGAATGTGGCTCAGGGGCGTTCCATGACTATTTTCAGCCGTTCCAAAATGATTTCCGGCTCCGCATAGCCGATGGTCAGGGCGTAGAATTTTTCTTCTTTCTCCAGAATCAGGGTGGGAAATCCCTGCACCCCCAACCGGTTCTTGAAATTGAAATCGGCCAGGAGTAGGTGTTCAACCCGGTTTGAGGTCAGGTCTGCGGTGAATTGATCGGGGTTTAGCCCAATTTCGCCGGCCAGTTGAATGAGGGTGTCGTTGTTGGATGGGTTGCGGGCTTGCCGGTAATAAGCCGTCTGAATGGCCTTAATCATCGCCGGAATTTGCTCCCTGTTTTGCAACCCGGCGGCAATTACGGCCCGGCACGAGGGGTAGGTTGAGCGTTTGGGCCGGCCCCGGGTCCAGAAATCAAAATTCACCTCCGCGCCCGTTCGCTTCGACACGGCTTTCCATGCGTTTTGCACGTACTGTTGCATTTCTTGCGGCATCGGCTCGTTGGAGTCGGGGGCCAATCCGCCCATTACATAGTGCAGGCTGATGTTGTCCGGCAATTGAGAGAGAACCGTATCCATGGTGCGGCTGAACCCGTAGCACCAGCTACACATCGGGTCCAGAATGTAATGGAGTTTGAGTGTTGGCATTTCCTTTTCAACCATTTAAATTGCCGGCCAGATAAACGCGCCGAGCGCCAACACGGTAACTATGCCAACGGCAATGGCCACCGTGACCATTGAGACGAGCGGGCTGCCGCCTTTTTCAACCGGGCGATAGAAGAGGCGGTCAATGCCATCGGCCAGCGCGCCCAAAACGCCACCCAGGATTGCCATGGCCAGCACCCATTTCATTTCACCGTACATAAAACCACCCAAAGCGCCAATTCCCGCCCCGATAAGAATTTGTTTGAGTATGTGACTGCTCTTCAATCGTTCTATCATCAAACTCCTCTGTTTTGATTCAGGCAGGCATCAACGCGCCATTATTGATGTCGATGGTTTGCCCTGTAATTGATGTTTGTGATTGGGAGATCATAAACGTTACCAGATGGGCAACCTCTTCCGGCGCGCTCATTTTGCCCAACAGCACCTGGCCCATTTGGGCCTGGTAGACCTCATCGAAACTTTGGCCGCTGTTTTGGGCAAGAATTTCCAGGCCCTGCGTGGCCATTTTTGTGCTGACCCAGCCGGGACATATCGCATTAACCAGTATTTTCTGCGAGTAACCATTCAGCCCCCCTGTCATTCCCGCACGTATTAAGCGGGAATCCACAGC
>CAYWSS010000481.1:0-4985 GCA_964460505.1 uncultured Caldilineaceae bacterium
AATGAAAGGCCAGGAGATCAGCCCGAATGGGCGGTCATTTGTGAAAATCTCCGATTCACCCGGTTCATCTCGGGCATTGAGTAAAATCCAGGCGGCAACCAGCGTTCACGGCAGCAAGGCAATTACCCCCGCCGGCCGCGGGCCGAGCAGCGGATTGGGCGATCCCTGCACAAACAGGGCGGGCAAGGCGGCAAGGCCATTAATGGTCCCGTGCCCAATGACGGCGGGCCACACGCTGCCGCCGCGCAGAGTGATCCAGCCAAAAAAAGTTCCGAACACAATCGAGAACCAGACCATACCCAACAGTCCGAGCCAGGGCGCGCCGGGATATTCCAGCCCGTAGTTGTGTCCCATAGCAATGACGGGCCAGTGCCACACGCCCCAGATGACGCCCATAAGCAACAACATGTTGCGCGTACCGAGCGGCACCAGTTTGGGTTGCAAATAGGCCCGCCAGCCAAACTCCTTGCCAAAGGTGAACAGCCCGTTGAGCAACGGCGCGATCAGCATAGCAGCCGCTGCCTGGCTGAACACAATCAGCCACGGACTGACCGAGGCCGGCGCGCCGCTTTGAGCCAGCATCTCCGACAAGGCGGTCAGGCCGGGGTCAAAATAGTGGGGGAACAGGGCACTAAATTACGTTACCCTTCCACATTTGATGGCGGTCATCGAACTGCCAGCCCGGCGCATCAATTTTAAGGGTTTGGCGCGGCCAGCCGGCCTCTATCCGCTGCATCGTCTCATCCCAGGAGCGGAGGCCGCTCAGGCCGTCGGCGGCTTCAACGTTGCAGGCGCCCACGGCGGTGGCCGCAGAGACTGTTTCCTCCGGCGACATATCGCGTAGCAGCCCGCTGAGGAATCCGGCAATGGTGGCGTCGCCGGCGCCGGTGGTACCCGCCATTTCTACCTGATAAACGGGTGCCCACAGTTCTTTGTTTGCCCAATCTGCCGGAGCAGAGGGGCGAGCGCGCCCCATCGACTTAATTGCAGATGGGGAGCCGGTTCGCAGATATAACCCCCGGTGGCCCAGTTTGATGAGTACAATTTTTGCGCCGGCATCCAGGAGTTGTTGGCTGATTCCCGACAACAATTGAGGGGTAATCAGCGGCAAAATATCGCCGTTGGGGGCCGATTGATGCAGAGAATCGTAAGTTTCCCGGCGAAGCATGTACAGGATTTCTTCGATGCTGGGCAGGAACAGGTCTACGGCGGGCAGGGTTGCATTCAGGATAGCGGCCCAATTGGCCTGCCCGCCGGCCGATGACGGGTCCGGCAGTGACATGTCCAGCGAGGTGGTGACGCCTGTTTCTTTGGCCCGGCGAAAAATCCCGGCAAGTTCCGCGCCGTCGTTTTCAAACATCAGTTTCATCAAGGGGGGATAGCCAAAATGAAACAGGCGGGCATGCTGCAACAGGTCGTATCGAATGTCATTGGCCTTAAAGGTGTCGTTGGCGGCAGGGTTGTGCAAAAAAATGCGATCCGTCCCCGGAGGATTAATGACAATTGTGTACGAACTGCTCACGCCGCCATCAACCACCATCCCATCGGCTAAATGAACACCGTAACCACTCACAACCTTTTTAATGGCCCCGCCAAACAGGTCATCCCCAATTTTGCCCATCAGTTGAGTTTTAATGCCCAACTGGTTCAATGCCAACCCGGTATTGGAAACCGCCCCGCCGGTAGAAAAGGTTATGCCGCCCACCTCCAGCAATCGCCCCGGCAGGAAAGCCTGGGCAAATTCCTCCTGAGAACTACTGCCCAGATCCGGGATTACATCCAGGCAAATGTGCCCGGCGACCACGGCATCAAATGTTTCTGTCACTTATGTTACTCCATCCGCGCTGTTTTTAACCGGCAGTTTGATAATACCGATCGTAATCATTTACCAGCAGGTACAGCGGCGGCTCATCCTCTTCAATGTTGGGAAAACGGCCAATTGGCTCCAGAAAACAGTTGTCGGTATTGTCATCGTTAACCAGACTGACTTCGCCAATTAATACCGATCCGCCCACACCCCAGAATTTGTGGTAAAGTCCGGTGGGCAAGGTAATACTTTCGCCGGGGTTGAGCATAACAATATCTCCGGCTTTAAACGCATGCACGACGCCATCCATGCTGACGGTAATGTCCGTGTCGGCCAATTTCTCATCTTCGGTTGAGTTGTAAAGCTGGATGGCCAGTTTCCCCCCGCCCCGATTTATGATATCTTCCACTTTTATCCAGTGACTATGCATGGGAGTAATTTGGTTTTCGCCAACAACCATAATTTTCTCGGCGTAAAGTTTACCGGTGCCGGATTTAAGATTTTCAGGGGTCCCATTACGCACGGTAAACAGAAACAACCCAAAGTTATCGTAATCACCTTGCCCAAAATCGGTGATATCCCAGCCCAGATTGTTTTCAACAATTTCACGAACCTCCTGGCCTTTGTTCCGCCAATCGTCGGGCGACCAATAGGCAAAGGGAGGCAAGAGAAAGCCATATGATTTAATAAAAGCATCGGCTGTGCGCATAATAGCGTTGACTTCTGAACGTTTCATGACCCAAAACTCCTGCTAAATTACATATACTGAGATTAGTTTGAAACCGGAACTTTTTAGAAAGATGAGGTGTTATGCCCGAATGTACCTGTGGTCGGGCATCCAGCGGGGCCTGCAAGTGTGGATTCCCGCTAAAAGCACGCGGGAATGACATCTCAAAAGTTCCGTTCTCATTCTGTTTTCAGTATATAGCTTTTTAGATAATGATTTTGAGTCTCAGTGGATCCAAATTTGAGGAGTGAGGCACTGCGTAGCGTCAGGTGCCGAACGGAGCCGCATCTGACGCTACGCAATGCCGGCTCCTCGAAAATTGGATCTACTGAGACTGACGTTATATGGAGATTGGTTCACTCTTAAAGAGTGAACCAATCTTGAGCGCAAGATTAATTTTAAGGTTAAAGGACAACTTGATTTATGTCAAGCAAAGTGAGGGCAGGGGGTGAACATCGTTAGGATAGATGTTGGGAGGATTATTGTTCGCGTAGAATTTGCAGGTAACGCTCGGCTTCTTGTTTGGCGTGTAGATCGGGATTGTTTTCAAAGGACAAAAAAGATTCAAAGGCCTGAACTGCTTCGCTTTTTTGATCTAAAGCCAGGTACGCTACGCCCAGACTAAAATACGGCTCGGCTAAACCGGGAGAAATTTCCTGGGCATGTTCAAGTTGGGCCACGGCTTTGGTTAACAATTGAGAATCAGGCTGCCCCCCTTGGGTCAGGGCCTGTTGAAGATAAAGCACGCCCAGATTATAAGCAACATCGCCGTCTTGCTGGTTCAGTTCCAGAGCCTTCTGATATTGCGATACAGCCAGATTGTATTTTTGCTGCTGGTAATAAACTACCCCCAAATTGGCGTAAGCTGCCTGATAATTGGGATCATTTTTAATGGCCGCTTGATAGGCGCTGACGGCTTGATCAAACTGACCCGCTTCGTAATATGCGTTCCCCAGTTCAAATTGGGCTTCGGGGGAATCCGGATTGGCCTGGGCCATGGCTTCTGCTTCGCTTGAGACGGATTGCGGTGTAACGCCTGACGTTGTCGCCGCCGCGCTGTCCCGGCTATTATTTTGCCGGCTTCCAATTAGCGAGAACAGCAGGATACCAATAATGGCAACAGCCATCAATCCGATACCAAGGTGCCATTTAATGCCCAACCCGTCACGCTCTTGTTCCGCAGCGGCTGGACTTTCTAAACTGTCAACTGTATTTTCTTCGTTCATTGGCCGTTTTTGGGTTGCGCTCGTAGCTCCAGTAACACAATTTGGGTTTCTTCTGGAAGCGAGGATTTTGTCAGTTTCAAAGAGGCAACGGGATCAATTTTTGCCGCGCCCATTTCTTTTAAGAATTTGTCTACCGGATCAAGTTTTATGGTAAGCCCCGGCACACTGTAGTGCATTGGAATAACAATGTACGGTTCTATTAAGCTGATAACTTCAGCCGCCTGGACCGCACTCAAAGCTTTTTGGCCGGAAACAGGGATCATCAAAACATCAATGTTTCCCATATCCTCTACCTGGCTTTGCGTGGGAACATGGGTCAGGTCCCCCAGATGGCAAATAGCCAGGTTATCCATATAAAATACAAACACATTATTTTCAGGCCGGCCATTTTCACTCTTTTTGGGTTGTTTCATCCGAATACCGGTAACAAAGGTACCGCCCATTTCATATTCGCCCGGCCCATTAACAACCTTAAAATCCCCTTTTACACCGGCTGTATAACTGTGGTGCGGGGCAAAATTGCTAACAGATACAATATCGGCTTTAGGGCGGGGTAATACAAGCCCCAACGATTTATCGTAGGGGTCTGTAATTACAATTGAATTACGGTCTTTAAGCCGAAAACAGGCGTGACCGTACCAGATAATTTCCATAATTTTTCCCTGAAGTCCTTTTTAACTGTGTGGATCAATTTTACCACGATTAAATATAAACCAGAAAAGACAAGTCCCGGTTTGGCTCAAATCAATGTGGCGGTCAAGTAAATGGCAAATAATTTTAAATTAATCGGATTTTCCGGCAGAATTTGCAACGGTATTTGTCAATCGACTGCCGGCCAGTTTTTGGGTCATTCTTCTTAGGTGGTCATTTTGGGTGAGCCGGTACAAAATTTGACCATCTTCTAACTGAGTTTTATCCAAAACACCCAGCAGAGCCAAATCGTCCGCCTCCGGTCTGATCGATTGGCTTCGGCGCCCCATTTTTTGGGCTATTTGGGGAATGGTGTCGCAGAAATTGGGGTTATGCCCAAAAAACGTTAAAATATCCCATCGCAATAAATCTGTAGCGTGCCGCTCTACAAATACCAAAAAATCCACATCCACTTCTTTGGTCGAAAGTTGCAATCCGGTTGGCATTTTTAAACGCTCCGTTTGTTCTAGTATTATCCCGCAAGAATTGCGTTACCTGCGAGAATCTTTGGGTATGACTCACGGATACAAGGGAA
>CAYWSS010000482.1:0-4974 GCA_964460505.1 uncultured Caldilineaceae bacterium
TAGCAAACAAAATAACTACTACTTGTACGCTGGTTACCTGCTTTATTAGCTTGATACGTATGGGGTAGAGGGACACCCCCCACCCCCCCCCGCGCCATCGGCGGCTCCTTTAATTTAACAATTAAAAACAATTTGCCCCTGGTTGATGAGGGATATTCCTTTGCTGGAAACCGGTTCGTAGGAGGTTCCCTGCAATTTGGGCCGTTCGATACTATTCAGCGCCAGCGGTACTATTGGAGCCAAACTGTTGCACTTTACAAAAACACCTGCCTGTTTTGCTACCTCGGCCCGAACAACCACCCCGCCAAAGCCAACCACCAAATCCACCTCCGGGCGGGCGGCAATATCACTCATGCCATCCCCTATCAGAAGCGAGCGTCCCTCCTTTCCATCAAGAAGTTCGCGTACAACATCTGCTTTGCCGTGCGAGGCAATAAGGGGAGTGTCTGCTGAGTCCAGGTACTTTTCATCGGGGCGCTGCCCCCATTGATCCTGCTGGTAATCCCACCACTGGCCGGACAGCCGGTTGTACAGCACCTCAACCGCCCGGATATTTTGGGCAGGAATACCCAACCATTCCCCAAAAGGACGAACGGCGGCCAAAAGGCCACCGCTTACAATAAACAACTCTTTCCCTATCCATTGCAGGGCTTGAATCACTGCCACAGCATCGGGTACCAGCGTTTGACGATAGTTATGTTCTAATTGACGGATTTCGGCGCGGGTAGGGGCAAGAAGCTCAAGACGACGATCGTACACGCTTTGCAGGTGTACTTCGCCATCCATGGCGGCATCAGTCATTTGTTTTACTTCGTCAAACTTGCCCTTGAGGCGGGCCAATTCATCAATACCTTCGATGGTGCTGAGGGTGCTGTCACAATCAAAAATAATAAAATCAAAGCCCGGCCAGGTAGATTGTGTCCATTTTGTTTTCAGGGAAAGCTGATTTGTTTGCATAAGTGCCCTCCCCCAACAACCAGCTAGTTTTTACGGCAAAAAAGCGGATACATTTGTATGTATCCGCCATTGGGTACTCAACGATAATTTGCGGGCAGTGTACAACAGTTGCATAAATTGGGCAATATTCAGGTTGACTTCCCCTTTTTAGTGGCAGGTGTTGTCAACGATTGAAAAGTATACCATTTTTGATGTAAAATTGTGCCATTGCTGACATCTGCCAGAACCTGCAATTGACTTGAAGGTTTTGGCAGGTTTGTTGTATAACATAGCACGGTGGCGAATCTATGAATAAGCGAGTGATTGAGTTTATCGGTATTACAGGTTCCTTCGCTAATTCGCAAGGTTGTGATAAATTTAACAAATATGTGGATAAATGACTGACTCATGTGGATAAGTACCAGGGTACCTGTGGACAAGTGTGGACAACCTGTGAATAACTGGGGTAAGTTAAGGAAAAATCGAAACGAGGTGTAAGCCATGGATATGTGGCTTCTTTCTTTTGTTAATCAAACTATGGCTCATCCTGTTTGGGATGGACTGATGATTGGGCTGACGATTGTGGGGTTTGCCCTGCTCCCGGTGCTGGGTGCTGCGCTACTGTTTTCAGAAAAACAACGTCGGACGGGCATAACAATATTGGTAACGCTGGTAGCGACCTTTATCGTTACGTTGCTGTTTCAATACCTGGCTCTGCGCCCCCGGCCGGAAGCGGTCCGGTTGCTGCTGCCCACCCCAAATTTCCCGGCATTTCCCAGCGGACACGCAGCCTGCACGTTTGGGGTGGCCGTGGTGGTGGGTTTGTCTTACCGGCGCCGGCACTGGTGGGCAGCGGCCGTTTCCGGGGCAGCGCTCATTGCTGTCAGCCGGGTCTATTTGGGCCATCATTATCCCTCGGATGTTTTTGGGGGAGCGGTATTGGGGGCAGCGGTGGGCGCTGCCTGTTACGGCGTCATTGGAAAACCCCGCGCCGACTGGCGCTGGCTGTTGTGGCCGCAGGTTGCCATTGTGATTATTGTGAGCCAGATGGCGTATCTTGGCATTTTGCCCTTCTATTTATTGACATGGCCGTTTGCCGACAAGGTGATGCATTTTCTCTTGTTTGGGGCGGTGGTTTTCTGGCTGAATCTTTGGTATCGGGGCCGTACGGTGCGCCTGTGGGTGTGGGCCATTCCCCTCGCCATTTTGCTGCCGCTGAGCATTGCCCTGGTGGAAGAAGGCATCCAGGCGTTTTCTCCGCTGCGCCGCGCCGACATCACCGATTTGACCAGCGATCTGGCAGGAATGCTGTTTTTCTTTTGGCTGAGTGGAAAGTTTATTCAATCGGCCTTGCCGGTTCGTATCAACGCGGCAATGAAGTGAGGCAAAAATGCGAGAAGGCGAAGATTTCTTCGCCTTCTCGCATCTTACTTTTTAAGAATATTTTACCGAACTTGCGCCTTTGGCAGCACCTTTAACGAATATACTGGCTACTGGCTACTGGCTACTGACTACTGACTACTGAATTTTCACAGTAGGATTCAAGAAGTCACCGGCAAAGTGAACTTAAAGGAGCTTCCAACGTCATCTTTGCCCGACTCTACCCAGATTTTTCCACCGTGAGATTCTACGGCCAAGCGGCAGAATGCCAGCCCCAGCCCAAAGCCGCCAATTCTGGGCCTGTCGCCGCCAAGCTGTGTAAATCGGTCAAATATGCGCTCTTGGCTGTCATCCGGAATTCCGGGGCCGGTATCGGTAACGCCGATCAGGATATTGTCATCACCTGCTTCTACCGTCACCGAAACATTGCCGCCGGCCGGGGTAAATTTGATGGCATTGTTAAGCAGGTTGCCTAAAACGCGATCCAGTTTTTCCTCATCGGCCTGAATTTCCGGTAAATTATCAGGCACCAAAGTTTCAATACTTATGTTTTCCATATCTGCAATAACGTTTACCCGTTTAATGGCGTCTTCAATGATGGAGGGCACGGTTACCGGAGCAACGCTGATATGAAAATCGCCGGTTTCCATATATGCCACGTCCAGCAGCGACTCGACCATTAATTGCAAATGATCACAATTGGAATTTGCAATATCCAGTAACTGCTTGTTTTCTTCCATGACCTCTTCCGGTAATACCATCTCTAATATTTTGATGGCTCCAAAAAGGCTGGAAATAGGGTGACGTAAATCGTGGACGATAAGGTCAATGGTATCTTGCCGGAGCTGCTCCAGTTCCAGAAGCTGCTGTTTTTCTGTTTGCAGCCGGGAGACTTTTCGTGTGAGATGGCTTTCGGTGCGGGCAATGGTTTTACGCGCATCGTCGCTGGCCCGCAGGCGCGCGCTTAACATACTGAGAATGCTTAGCCCCAGGGCCGGATCTTTGCTGAGCAACGTTTCAAAATCTTTACGGGTAATTCCCAGCAAACGGACATTCTCAAGCGCAACCACAGAGGCAGAACGCGGTTCGTTTTCCAGCAAGGCCATTTCACCAATAATTTCTCCGGCCCCACGATGGCCCAGCAGCGTGGGCGAATCGAGATCTCCTTTGATTACGGCTACCCGGCCGGACCAGATAATATACATAGCAAACCCATTGTCTCCTTCTCTGAAGACAAGCTCGCCGGGCTGGTACTGGCTTTCTGTTATTAATTGAGACAACAGATCTCTACCGACCTTGGCCAGCACCCGCAATACTGGTGAATCCAATCCGACGTCAATCCCTCTGTTGGGTGAGGCAGATATTGTAGAAAGTCGATGCAGTTGCTCAGTTGAAATTGTCTGTACTGTCACAAGATATACTCCTCTAGGGCATTTTTGCAATACCGCAAAAGTCATCAAGGTAAATTAAAGTGACCGGCACTTTTAGGGCCACTGAAAGTCGACCTGTATCTATATTTTAAGTGCCGGTCACTTGTAACCTGCCGGGTTTTGCGAAACTGCGTATTTTCAGTTTCTATTTTAATACTAATCCGCTTTCATTTCAACAGATTAGGATATATTTCCCCCTCTTGGGGGCTATTCTGATTTTAGGCGGCGGCTGACTAACTCCACAATCTGGTCTGCGCTGGTTTCAATGGGTTTGTTGCTGACGTCAATAGTGCGGAATCCGCCACGTCGAAAGATTTTGCGGGCAGCTTCCAGTTCGCGGTAAATTTTAGTGGGGTCAACGTAGGGTGAACGCCCTTTTACCCCCAAACTGCTTTGCCTGTGTTTTCTATGCTGCAAGAGCTGGTTTGGGTCGATAACCAGCCCTACCACCCGCCGCCTGTCCAGTTGAAAGAGCGCTTCGTGCGGTGGAATATTTGCTATCAGGGGAATGTTTGCCACCTTCCAGCCTAACATAGAAAGGTAAATGCTAATAGGCGTTTTACCAACCCGTGAGACTCCCGTAAGCACAATATCAGCCTGGTGCCACCTGTTGTAATTTACGCCGTCGTCGTGGGCCATAGTAAATTCTATGGCCGTAATGCGCTTAAAGTACGTTTCGTGAAGCTGCCGGTACAGCCCCGGTTTGCCGGATGGCTCCTGGTTTAACACGGTGGACATATGGTCTAAAAAAGGGCCGATGCCGTCAATTGCAGCCAACTGCTTCTCCTGCGCCATTTCAATTACCGCCTGGCGTATTTCTGCGTTTACCAGGGTATGCACAATAGTACCTCCGGTGGCGGCAGCCTCATCAACGGCTGTTTTTGCCTGATTCATATGGTGAACCCGGGCGTAAATTTTTATGGGAACATCAACCCCGTGAAACTGGGCCAGCGTACTGCGAACCAGTTGCTCTCCCAACGCGCCCATCCCTCCGGAAATAATGTACACCGGTGCATTTGATGGATTCATGGTTAACCCCGTGACTCTGTTTATTTAGGAACAAGAATTAATTAAATGTCCTCTTTGAGCAGTAAAAAAATGATAAACGGCAAATTACAACAGGAGTTTTCTATTGACATAATATAGAGTTAAGTCGATCAAATTTTGAGGCTTTTTGCTAAATTTTGTAGGGGTCAAGAACATGTTGAACAGACAGGATTATGAAATT
>CAYWSS010000483.1:0-4969 GCA_964460505.1 uncultured Caldilineaceae bacterium
CGGGCACCCCTATGATTTGCCGTCTGTTGACCCAAATTGCGAATACCCAAACAACGGGCACATATGACACGAAGGGGAAAACATCTGCACTGCCCCTGCGGGGAGAACGGCGCAAGTGTCCGCTCGATCCGCGTCCTACAAAAGTTAAAATTATGCCCGTTGGCAGTATAGCAAGAGCCAAAATAAAAAACTCCTCAAAGTGAGCGAGGCGCTTACCCGGAGGGGAGGACAGTCCATGAAAGCAGCCGTCTGTTATGAATTTGGTAGGTCTCTGGCCATTGAAGAGATTGATATTGCCCCGCCTCAGGCCGGGGAAGTAAAAGTAAAACTGGCCGCTTGCGCCATTTGCCACAGCGACATTCACTACATAGAGGGCGCGTGGGGCGGGGTGTTACCGGCCGTATACGGGCACGAAGCTGCCGGCGTAGTTACCGAGGCCGGCCCCCACGTTTCGCTGGTTAAAGCCGGCGACGATGTTGTTGTTACCCTGATTCGCTCTTGCGGGCGCTGTTATTTTTGCGCGCAGGGCCAACCCCACCTGTGCGAGGCCACCTTTGCCCTGAACAACGAGAGCCGGCTCCACACCAGAAATGGCCAGGCTGTTCAACAGGGGCTGCGCACCGGCGCCTTTGCCGAGTATGTCGTTGTAGACCAGTCGCAGGTGGTGCCAATCCCCGCAGAAATACCGCCGGATAGCGCTTCGCTGCTGGCCTGTGGTGTCATTACCGGGCTGGGGGCCGTGGTCAATACAGCCCGGGTTCCTTCCGGCAGCAGCGTGGTGGTCATCGGTACCGGCGGCGTGGGTTTGAACAGCATTCAGGGAGCGTTTCTGTCCGGAGCGCAGCCCATTATTGCTCTTGATCTGGTCAACAGTAAACTGGAGGCAGCCAAAAGTTTTGGCGCAACGCATACGATCAATCCAATCAAAGAAAATCCGGTGGAAATTGTCCGGTCCCTTACCCGGGGGCGGGGATCGGATTACGTGTTTGTTACCGTGGGCAGCGCCAGGGCAATGGAACAGGGGCTGGCTTTAGTGCGGCGGGCCGGCGCGCTGGTGATTGTGGGCATGCCGGCAACCGGGGTTAAAATGCAGGTGGAGGTGGTCGATTTTGCCGACAACAGCCGGCGCATTCTGGGCAGCAAAATGGGGTCCACCCGGCTGCACGTGGATGTGCCCAAACTGGTGGAACTTTACCGGCAAGGCCGGCTGAAACTGGACGAGTTGATCACCACCCGCTATCCATTGGAGGAAATCAATGAGGCCATCGCTGCCGTAAAACGGGGCGAGGCCCTGCGAAATGTGATTGTGTTTTGAACTATGAAAATTAAAAATGTTGAAACATTTTGTAACGAATTTGTCGGCTTCGTGCGGGTAACCACCGAAGACGGAGCCGGGGGCTGGGGGCAGGTTTCTACATACACCGCCGATATTACCGCCCTGGTGCTGCACCGGCAGGTTGCGCCCTACGCTCTGGGTGAAGATGCCACTGACATTGACACCCTGATTGATCGGATTGTTGAGACAGAGTTCAAGTTTCCCGGTTCTTATGTCCGGCGCGCTTTGGCGGGGTTAGACACGGCCTTGTGGGACCTGCGCGGCAAGCGTGAGGGCAAAAGCGTGTGCAAACTCCTCGGCGGGCAGCCGCGCCCCTTCCCGGTTTATGCCTCAAGCATGCGCCGGGACATCACGCCGGAAGAGGAGACACAGCGGTTTATTCGTCTCAGAGAAACCCACGGTTACAACGCTTTCAAGTTTCGCATTGGCAAAGAGTGCGGCCACAATGAAGATGAGTGGCCCGGACGAACCGAGGCCATTGTTCCCTCCATTCGCCGCGCCCTCGGCAACGATGTCTCTCTGCTGGTGGATGCCAACTGCTGTTACACCCCTGACAAAGCTATTGAGGTTGGCCGGATGCTTGAAGAGTACGGCATTTGCCATTTTGAGGAACCGTGCCCTTATTGGGAGTTCGAGTGGACGGCTGAGGTAACCCGGTCGCTTCAACCCCTGGCCGTCCAGGTGGCCGGAGGCGAACAGGATTGTGACCTTTCCCAGTGGCAACGTATGGTAAACGCGCGCGCGTTTGATATTGTCCAACCTGACATTTGCTATGTCGGCGGGCTGACCCGCGCCCTGCGCGTGGCGTCAATAGCAAACGAAGCCGGGATTCCCTGTGTCCCACATTCGGCCAACCTGTCACTGGTTACGCTCTTTACCCTGCACATGATGGGCGCCATTGAGAACGCCGGGCCATACGTAGAGTTTTCAATTGAAGGTCCGGATTATTACCCCTGGCAAGACGGCCTTTTTAGCCCGGCCCTGGAGGCGCGTAACGGCAAAGTGCAAATTCCGGATGGCCCCGGCTGGGGAGTTGAGATTAACCCGGCATGGCTGGCAACCGCGGAATACAAAATTAGCCGGTTATAAGCCGCGCCGGTCTCCAATGAGGCGTTAAATAAATTTCGAATAGTTAATAGCCAATTGTGAATAGTTAATGAAAAGCAGTGATGAAAATAGCTTTTATTCGCCATTTTCCATTCGCCTAATTTCAAAGAGAGTTATGTAGTAACGGCTTTAGTCGTTCTGCGCTGCTCTCCCCAGGCCGGCAACGACTAAAGTTGTTACTACGAGCATTTTATACAAGGAGGTTACCAAACAATGACCCATCCACCCCCCCCAACGCCGCGCCTCATTCCCCAATTGGCCGCCCTGGCCCCGGCCCTTGTTGTGTTCGACAAAGATGGCACCCTGATTGACTTCCACACAATGTGGGCAGATTGGGTAACAGGCCTGGCCCATCAACTTGAAATCGCTGCCGGAATATCCATAGCCACCCCATTGTTTAAAGCCATGAACTTTGATCCCGACACCCGGCGGGTTGCCCCGGATGGGGAACTGGCATTGACTCCGGTGGCCGGCCTGCGCGCCCTGACATCGGGCGTATTGCGTACGGCCGGCGGGTTGCCTCAACAGGTGGAGAAAGTAATGGCTGAGGTCTGGCATGTGCCCGATCCCGTTACCCTGGCCCGGCCGTTGGCCGATCTCGCTGTTCTATTCAGCGCACTTCGCCGGCGCGGCACAAAAGTTGCCATTGCCACCAGCGATAATCGCGCCGCCGTTGAAACCATGCTCGCCGCTCTGGGCGTTGCTTCTCTGGTAGATGCCCTCATTTGCGCCGACGATGGTGTGCCTATCAAACCCGCCCCTGATATGGTCCTGACGGTTTGCAGCCGGCTGGCTGTCTCTTGCGCCAAAACTGTGGTGGTTGGTGACAACGTCCCCGATTTACAGATGGGCCGGGCCGCCGGAGCCGGGCTTGCACTCGGCGTTCTCTCCGGAGTGGGCACCAGGGAAATGCTGACCCCGCACGCCGATATATTGCTGCCAAATATCGAGGGATTGCTGCAATCCTGATAACCTCCGGCAATTACAGAGTGCGTAAAGCTGGAAGAACTAAAAAAGTCTGAAAGTCACCTATCGGATTCAAACCGATGACCTGCTGATTATGAATAAGCTGCTCCGTTGGTTTTATTATTGGTGTGGAAATAGTCTCGGCGAAAGAGGAGATACCTTATGGCGAAAAAAATAATTATCACCTGCGCGGTTACCGGCGCATCATTTACGCCGACAATGTCGCCCTATCTGCCTTATACCCCCGACGATATTGTGGAGAACGCTATCGACGCTTACGAGGCCGGTGCGGCTGTTATTCACCTGCACGCTCGCCACCCGGAAACAGGGGCGCCCTCTCCCGACCCTGAACTTTTTCGTGACTATGTTACCCGCATTAAAGAAAAGACCAATGCGGTCATCAGCCTGACCACAGGCGGGGCCACCGGTCAAACCATTGAAGAACGGTTGAATGTGGTAAAGGTGCTCCAGCCCGAGTTATGCACCTGCAACCTGGGCACCATTAACTACGGTGGCTTTCCAATGATCCCCAGATATCAGGATCAGTGGAAGTTTGATTGGGAAGAGGCTTTTCTTGAACTGACCCGCCGCGAGCCATTTACCAGCAATTTTGCCGATATTGAATATATGCTTAAATATCTGACCAACGAAACCGGCACCCGCTTTGAGTTTGAGGCCTATGACATCGGTCATCTCTACACGTTGGCTTACTATCTCAACGTCGGGCTGGTCAAGCCACCCATCTTTATCCAATTTGTAATGGGCACAATGGGCGGCATCGGGGCCGATTTGATTGATAACCTGGTTTATATGCGCCAGACCGCCGACCGTTTATTGGGCGCTGAAGTGCAGTGGTCGGTGTTGGGCAGCGGCCGGTACCAGATGAACATTGTCACTGCCGGGGCAATTATGGGCAGCCACGTACGGGTTGGGCTGGAAGACAGCCTCTATCTGCAAAAAGGCAAACTGGCCGAAAACAACGCCCGGCAGGTGGCCAAAATAGAACGTATTCTGGCAGAACTCTCCCTGAAAACCGCGACCCCGGATGAAGCCCGGGTAATGCTGGGGTTGAAAGGGCTTGATAACGTCGCCTTCTAAATATGAAGACAAGCTGCCAGATTGACCATTTCTCCCCCAACCATAACTTTCCGCGGAGTAACCGTTCACCCCCCTCCAACCTAGACCATTAGGGAATGCGGTCGCCCTCACAAGCACGGCTTTCTCATAAAGATATTGTACCTGGTAAGTTTACTCTCATTCACCATTTTGGAGATTGGGACTCACAGACAGAAAACCACTACCCCATATAGAAAAAGTTTGACAATTCACCCCCCCTCGTTCCCAATCTAGAGAGGCTGAATGATTACAGTATGACCGGTGCAATTTTCATAAGTGTCCCTCACTTGGGAATGAGAATTAATGGCTCTCTGGTAGTTTGCAGAATCGCTCTGTAAAAAGCATATTATCTACCACAAATTTCACTAATTTTTATTTTTTTGTAGGGATCAAGAACATGTTGAACAGACAGGATTATGAAATTCTCACGCAAAGCCGCCAAGA
>CAYWSS010000484.1:0-4954 GCA_964460505.1 uncultured Caldilineaceae bacterium
GCTACCTTCATACCCCTCTTGCTGCACCAACTGAAATATCCGGTGTCCCGTCAAGTGGTGTTTGCCCGGCAGTTGCTTATTTTCAGCCGGCAATTCTTCGATCCGGGCCTTGTATGGCCCCAACACCGGCGCCTCTCGCGGTTCCTTGAGGCTGTACTTACCTCCCTCCGCGCTCTCTAATGCTTTTTTATCGTGGGCCAGGAGTGATGCAACTCCCGGCCGATTTGTCGCATACTTTTGCCTTCTTGATAGTATGCTTGTCGGATTCGTTCTATTTTGTCCACCTTAATCATGCTCCTTTACCTCCGTTATCACTAAAGTTTGCAAACTTGTCCATGATAACAGAAGTTGGCTAAGGTGACGTCATTTTTAATTAATATTTTTCACCCTGCTGCTGCTGATTTAGTTTAATAAAAATATCCTTTTTATTAGCTTGATACGTATGGGGTGAACGTTTGCTATTCTACAGTTGGGCATCCTCGCCCAAAATAGCGCTAAAAATTGCCTGTAATTCTTCCTGAGAATAAAAGTGAATGGTTAGTTTGCCGGTTTCCTCTTCCAGACGGGACAACTCGACTTTGGTCCCCAATTTGGACTGGAATCTTGTCAGCATGGCCTTATCGTGAGGGGTCAAAGACGGGCGTTTTGGTTTGGCGGCTTTGTCACCGGTTAAGGTTTGCCGCACCAGAGATTCAGTTTGCCTGACATTAAGCCCCTTTTCAGTAATGGCGGCCAACATATTAAGCTGGTCTCGTTTTTTCTTTAAGCTCAACAGTGCCCGGGCGTGCCCCTCGGAGATTTGGCCCGATGCCAGCGCTATTTTGACCTCGTCCGGTAAATTTAAAAGGCGAACGGTATTAGCTACCGCCGTCCGGCTCTTGCCCACCCGCTCGGCCACGGCCTCTTGTGTAAGCCCAAACTCTTCCATCAGTTGAGCATAGGCTTGCGCCTCTTCCAAAGGGTTTAAATCGGCGCGCTGGATGTTTTCCACAATGGCCAATTCAAGCATCTGTTGGGGAGTGGTTTCTTTGATGACTACCGGCACGTGGGTCAGTCCGGCCAGTTGACTGGCTCGCCAACGCCGCTCACCGGCAATAAGTTGGTACGATGACCCGGCTTTGGTCACAACCAGAGGTTGAATCAACCCGTGTTCGCTGATAGAGTTGGCCAACTCTTGCAACTCATCTTGATTCATCGCCTGGCGGGGTTGGTGGGGATTGGGTGAAATTTGGTTAACCGGCAGTTCCACTGCTCCCGTAGCCCCACCCCCTTCTGTTAATTTTATGCTGGTGGCAGAAGGGATGAGCGCACCCAAACCCTTTCCCAAACCTCGTTTCTTGCTCATTCCCGTTTTTCCTTTTTAGAGCAAAACTCACCGTAAAATTAAAGCTTTGCTGAGTGTACAGGTTCAGTAAACCCGGTGCTGTGGCCGGTCTCCGACCGAGCCACCTAAGCGGGCGCGGTCAAGAGACCGGCCCGAGCGCGATTTTGACGGGTTCACTGAATTTGTACTGCTGAGTTAATGTTCATCGTCGGAGATTTGCCGGCGTACACGTATCAGGAGCTCTTCCGTGAGCGCGTGGTATGCTTTGCTGCCCGGCGAGTTAGGCGCATACGCCAGAATATCTTCGCCGTAGCTGGGGGCTTCGCTGAGCCGCACATTGCGCGGCACAATTGTCTTAAAAATCTGCTCAGAAAAGTGTGAACTTACTTCGTTTACCACATCTGCGGCTAAATTGGTGCGGCCATCGAACATTGTCATGACAACACCGGAAACCTGCAGCCGGTCGTTGAGATTTTCCTGCACCAGATTGATAGTGCGCATCAACTGGCTCAACCCTTCCAGCGCCAGGTATTCGCACTGGACCGGAATAATGACCCCCTGGTTAGATGCAGTCAGCGCGTTGATGGTTAGCAGTCCCAGGCTCGGCGGCGTATCGATAAAGATAAAATCAAAGTCGGATAATACCGGCTGTAGTGCCTTTTGCAGCGTACTTTCGCGGGCAATCATCTGCACCAGTTCCACTTCTGCTGCCGCCAAATCGGGAGCGGCCGGCACAATCGATAAACGCTGCCGGGAGGTAGGGCGAATAACCTCTTTCAACGGCACTTTGTTTATCAGCGTATCGTACAGCGAAAGATTTCCATTTTCCAGAGTTATCCCCAAACTGGAGGTGGCATTGGCCTGGGGGTCGGCGTCTATAACCAACACCCGCGCTTTGCGGGCCGCCAAAAAAGCAGACAGGTTTACCGTGGTGGTGGTTTTACCCACCCCCCCTTTTTGGTTAGCAATTGTATAAATAAATGCGGGTTGATTTGTCATAATCTGGCTACTGTAGTTCTATTAACGCTTGCCATTTTAACACGGCTGCGGGGCAGAGACAAGCACTCATAATTCTGTTTAGCTAACAATAAATTCAACCGGATTTTCGGCCAAATACGCTTCAATTTCGTAACGATGAGGGGCACCTTCGGGGCCGTGTCGTTCTATGGCCATAGAAGCTGTCACGTTGGCAAATTGAGCAGAGCGCGCCAAATCTCCGGTTTCAAAGTAGCGGATGAAGAACGCAGCGGCAAAAACATCACCGGCGCCCGTAGGGTCAACTGGCGTAGCCGGACGCGGAGGCACCAGAATTTTATTCTCTTTCTGAAAAATGGTGCAGCCGGCATCACCTCGGGTGACAATGAGTATTTCTGTCTGGGCGGCCCACTGCTCTGCAATCGACCAATTACTCTCAATATCCTCAATGCTGATAATCGCAATCTGTAACCGGGGAAGTACTTTTTCTGCGCCGTACCAATCTCCCAAAAAGACCCGCCCCTGTTCATCCCAGCGGCGCATCCAGCCCTGAGGTGTGCTTACCAATAACGATTCATTTTCGTTAAACCCTGATACAATTTCCGGCTCTATTTCCTGCGTCAGAGGGCAAAGGTGAACAATTGCCGCTTTCCGGCACTTTTCCGGAATATCGGCCAGATGAATAGCGCCTGCAATAGGCCCGACCGTTTGGTGTCGATGTCCAAATTTGTCGTAAACATTCCGAAATGTTGTAGTCTCCGGCGATGGAATAATTCGCCAGTCAACATCTGCCAAATAAGGAATAGGCTTAAAATCCGCCGCAGATGTGGTAATGACCACCGGATGCCAGCCCAGATTCTTAACAATTACTGTGGCGTACGTTACAGTTCCGCCCACAGAAAACGTTCCGTCCGGTTGCAAATCTTTGGTTACATGGCCAATCAATACATATGTTGGGCGGTTATTTGTACTCATCTGCAAAATCTAACACTCCTGCTACAAATCCGGAATGGCGACATCCCGGATTTTAGAAAAAAAGGCTCTTTAGGATTTTCCGTGGTTAAGATAAAATTTGCCACAAATTGACACTAATTTCACTAATCTTTTTACTTTTTCGTGTTAATTTGTGTTAATCTGTGGCGAAAATAGTATTTTTACAGACCACCCACGGGAATTACCAAAGAACCAAAAAAATAAAAACGGGGGATTCGGGGAGATACCCCTATGCCCCCCTGCGCTTTCCCAGGTTTTGGAACACCCACTTTGGAACCCAAAAATTAGGGGCACTCACAGTAACTGTGCAGCGCCCCAATCTTGTTAGAATGTCTTGCAAAACAGGTTGTCAATTTTAAAAACCGGGTCGCACGCCTGTGGCATGGCCTCGATTTAAGCAAAACAGCGAATACTTATTTGGGAATAATGGTAACTTTGCGATGGTTATCCCGGCCTACACTTTTGGTGTACACATCCGGGTGGTCTCGCAGCGCAATGTGAATAATCCGCCGCTCATAGGCCGACATGGATTCCAGCACAACCCGTTCATCGTTGGAAACCGCCCGCTCGGCCATTCGCCTGGCCATTTTCTGCAAAGAGCGGCGACGGCGGGAGCGGTACGACTCAACGTCAACCACTACCCGCTGCCAACTTCCTAATTCTTTGCTAACCATCAACCGGACCATGTATTGCAATGCCTGCAATGTTTCGCTGCGGCGGCCAATTAATATGCCAAGGTCCTTGCCGGTAATGTCCAAAACAACCGGGGGAGCCTCACCGGCCTCCACCAAATCGGGAGCCGATCGAGTGACAATTTTGGCATTAATACCCATCAGCCTCAAGAGGCTATCCAGATGATTTTTGGCAATCTCTACCTCATCCGGGGAAAGGTCGGTTTCTACCTCGGAGGATGGTGCCGGCTCTGAAGATAAAACAGCGGATGTGGGCAGAATTTCATGAGGTAGCTCACCGGCCACTATCTCTTCCTCCGATGGTGCGGCTTCGGCGGGGGCTTCAACCGGTTTGGTTGACGGGGCAGTGTCCTTTACCGTCAATCGAACGTGGGCGTCTTCGGCTCCTATCCCAAATAAGCCTCGCTTTCCTTCATTTATTACTTCTACATCTACCTGGTCGCGCGATACGCCCAGTTCGGCTAATCCCTGCTCAATAGCTTCTTCTACTGACTTAGCGTTTACGTCTTTTGCGTTTTGATTTTTTTGCATTTTTCTGCTTGTCATTCTCTCCCGTTGTGGCTGGTACGGGTGCAACTGGAACAGACGCTTTTGCACCTACCGTTACTCCGGCGATAGCCGGTTTTTTATCAACTTGTGTTTTGGTAAAATAATGTTGAACTACCCCCAGAAGGTTACTGGTAAACCAATACAAGGTTAAGCCCGAGGGTACAACGAGCGCAAAGTACCCAAACATTAAAGGCATAAATTTCATGACGCCCTGCATTTGGTTTTGCTGCGGGTCGCTGCTGGGCGGAGTCATTAATTTTTGCATATATAATTGCGATACCACCAGCAACACCGGCATAACCAGGTAAGCCAGGGCGCTGGGCCAGCCGATAGACGTCGGCAGCGGCCACAACCACCCGATACCGCACCTCCGGACGGTCACTGGCCGCGCACCGCTGGAGAGTCAAACAGAGCGTTTGCT
>CAYWSS010000485.1:0-4948 GCA_964460505.1 uncultured Caldilineaceae bacterium
GAAAAAAATCAAAAATTTCCGTGGACAAAATTTGAGTCCGGGTGGGAGGTAATCCGGGCCGGATTAGCCTGGATTGGCTTTGTTTTGTCGCTGCTGTTGGCCTACCTGGTTTATTTTAATCTCATCGATGGGTTTTTACCGTTGCTGTTCGAAAATCACAATCGAAGTAGTGTGGTAATTATGGCCACGCTGCTAACCCTGTTCAGCCTGCGGTTAATTAAACTTGGCACGCAAAGCCTGGTTGACAATCTGTTTTATCAGGATACTGCCAATTTTCAAGATGCCATCAATTACACAGTAAATGTTCTCTCTCAAATTAATAGCCGGCGCAATTTAAGAAAATTTTTACTTGATGGCCTGCCCGGCTTGCTACAGGTTGAATCAATAGCCCTGCCCCAATCGGCTCACCCGGCTAAACTTAAATCTTTAACCCTGCCGCTTAAAATGGGAAATCGGGCGTTGGGGTACATAACCGTCGGCCCCAAATGTTCCGGTCGCGCATTTAGCTGGAAAGAAAGGGATATGTTACAGCATCTGCAAGAGCAGGTGTCTATGGTGCTGTCTGGCATACAGCTTACTGAAGCCAGAGAGGAGGCAGAAAAAGTCTCCCAACTCAAAAATGCTTTTTTAACTAACATGTCTCACCAACTAAGAACCCCGCTCAATGCCGTCATCAACTCTACGGCCCTGGTTGCAGAAGGAGCCTTTGGGGAGGTTAGCCTGGAGCAGACCGAATTCCTGAACCGGGCCGTTCTGGGCTCGGAGCACCTGATGAATTTACTGGATGAAATTTTGGACATTACTAAAATTGAAAGCGGCCAACTGACGCTGCGGCTGGCCGAGGTAAATATTAAAGCGGTAATTGAAGATGTTGTCCCCATGATTGAAAGTATGCTGGAACAAAAACCGGTCAAATTAATTGTAGATGTATCCCCCAATCTACCCACGGTTATGGCCGACCGGCAGCGGGTTCGGCAAGTATTATTAAATTTTTTGTCCAATGCGGCCAAATTTACCAAAGAAGGAGAGATTCGGGTAAAAGCTCGAAAAGAGATCAACCAGATTTTAATCAGCGTTGAAGATACAGGCATTGGCATTGCCCCAGAAAATTTATCGCTGATTTTTGAGGATTACAAGCAGGTAGCCGCCGGCGGCAAGCAGGGGATGCAATTTAAACGACGCCATCACCAGGGCACGGGGTTGGGCATGCCTATTGCCAAAGCGTTGGTTGAACTCCACGGCGGTCAAATTTGGGTAAACAGTGAACCGGGTAAAGGTTCGGCGTTTACATTTACGCTGCCTCTTTTAACGGAAAGCTAAAATGCCCCCAGAAACCCGGCAGGAGCCAATACAGCAGAATTTAGAGGGTCAGCCTCGGGTATTTGTTTGGGTGGCCCGCCTGATCAATCTATCGATGGACTCTGCCTGGCGAAACATTTTGTTGGGGGCCGCCCTCTTTGCTTTATTTTACCTGATTGCAAATTTACTCATCAATTGGAGCTGGATTGACCAGCCGTTTGCCGGTTTTTTGCATCAAAACAGAGTTGTAACTTTTCGGAACCTGCCCGGCTCAGACACGCATCATCACAAAACGGATGCGGCAGAGTTAGAAGACGGCTATGTAATTTTGGAAGTTGCCGGCCAACCGGTGCCAGATTCGTCCGGGTTAACGCTCTATCTGCGCCGGCAAAAAATTGGGAAGCACATAATTTTTACGTTGCTCAACAACAACGGGCAATCCACTAACGCCTCACTGGATATCTTACCGTTTACCCGGCAAAATTTTGTTCAACTGGTTGCTATCCCGGCATTTTTGGCTTTTATTACGCTGCTTGTCAGCAGCACCCTCACGTATCTGCGCCCAGACCAGTTCCCGGCCAGGCTATTTGCCATGTTCGGTTTGGCCTTAGTTATTTATTTAGGTAGCTTTCCGGAATTTATGACAAACGGGTGGTATCCGCTCAACTTTGTACTGGCCTACTTTGGCAAAATTGTAATGCCTGCCCTGCTGCTTCATTTCACCTTGATTTACCCTCAACCACGCCGTGTAACAGAAGATTGGCCCTTTTTACTGCCGCTGATCTATTTACCCATTTTACCGGCGTTCATCCAAAGTCTCACTTTGTTCTCTCAACCCGAAACCACCTACACCTTTAACCTGCTGTTAAATTCTTATGCGGCGGTGTATGCAGTTATTGGGGTGTTAATTTTAATTTCCCAGGCTGCCGATAGTTCCAGCGAAAAAATACGAAACCAAATCATTGTATTAATTGCAGGCATCGCTTTACCTACGCTTTTGCTATTTACGCTGATATTAATTTATCCGTCTGTTGATGTCCCGCTGGTTTCTGACATTTTGGATAGATATGGATTTATTGGCGTGCCGATTGCCGTTTCAATTGCTGTCATTCAATATGAGATGTTCCAAATTCAGCTCAGTAATCGCAGCATCAGGTTTTATATTAGCGCCATCGGGCTAGCCATTGCCGGCTACTTGTCCCTTTTTACGTTGGTTAACCCGGTCTCGTTGGGGGTTGACCAATTTCAATCTCAGGATATTTATATTATTTCTATCACCACCATAATCTTCTTTTTAGGCTATCTGCTGTTAAAATCAAACCGAAACTTTATAACTGAAATAGCCTTTGGCAGCGATGCCGGCCATTTTGATATAGGGGTTCGTATTCTCTCCAGCGAATTACTAAAAGTAAAAACCCGGCGCGGCCTGGAACGGCTGGTGGGGTGGGAAATTGCTTCTGATTTTGGCTTACACAGCGCAGAACTGGTTTCCGGTCGAAGGCCAACCGCCCCGTATGCGCTGCAATTACCGCTGACGGTTAGCAATGTATTTTTGGGAAGCCTCTTTTTGGGAGAAAAAATTAACGGCAAGCCTTTTAACTCAAGAGAACTAAGAATTATTGAACAGATAAAAAAGCAGGTGTCGTTGATTTTGTGGAGCATTGAACTGGATGAGGCCATTACCAGAACCGAAGAATTGACGGAGCTGAAAAGCAAGTTTTTGGCCAATGTCACCCACGAACTAAGAGCCCCCCTGAATGGCATCATCAACTACATTGGCTTTGTGCTGGATGATTTCCGGCACGACCTCAACCCGGAGCAGCAAGCCCACCTGGAGCAAGCCCTGCAAGGGGCAGAGAAACTACTGCAAATAATTAACAATATTCTGGATATGAGTAAAATAGAAGCAGATCAGATGTCCCTGCACGTGCAAACCACCGATCTCTCTGAAATTATGCTTGACTCATCCCGCTATATAGAGCACCAGATAGGAAATAAGCCTGTCACCCTGATTACGGAAATCGCTCCCGATTTACCCCTGCTTCAAGGAGACCGGCTGCGACTTCGGCAGATTATTGTGAATATGCTTTCAAATGCTGTTAAATTTACCCAATCCGGCACTATTCATTTATCCGCCTATTCTGCTAACGGCAACGTCGTTGTAAAAGTAACAGATACCGGCACCGGCATCAATAAGAAAGTTTTACCGACTATTTTTGAGCAATTTATTAGCGCCGACTTAACGGACGCCGACCAAAATTTTGGGCCGGGCCTAAGTATGCCTATTACCAAATCTTTGGTAGAATTACACGGGGGTCAGGTAGATGTGGATAGTTCGCCCGGTGAAGGCACAACATTTACCGTAACATTGCCTGTAAGTGCGTTACAAAAATATAAAGAAGGTGTAATATGAACAATATCTTTCGAAATCACAGCGCCCTGGTTGTAGAGGATGATGCCTCGGGGTTGGCCATTATTTCCGTAATGCTGCGCCGGCTGGGGGTGCGCACCGTTATGGAGCGATACGCCAGTTCGGCGTTGGAGTGCGCCAGAAAAATGTCCAAACTTGATGTTGTGTTCCTGGATTTGGGTTTACCGGACGGGGATGGCTACGAGGTGCTTGAGGGGTTAAAAAGTGACCCCGATTTAAAGGATGTGCCCGTTATTGCCGTAACGGCTCGTGATGCCGGTATGGAGATGCCAAAGGCGCAGGCCGCGGGCTTTGACGGTTTTTTGGGCAAACCGCTCAATCGCAATCGCTTTCCGGATCAGGTGCAACGCATCATCAACGGCGAATCCGTGTGGGAAGTGTACCAGTAGGTAACTTCTCAATGCCCAAAGGGCACTATAGTAACTTGGGGTACAACTGTGGCCGGTCTCCTGACCGCGCCCATTGGTAGCTCGGTCGGAGACCGGCCACAGCATCCCCTCGAAAAATCGAGAAGCCACCTCAGTGGGATTATTTCCTGGCTGGGGCAATCCACGTTATCCAGATAGCCCCGCCAATAAGCACCAGAGCCACAACCGCCCAAAGCGCAGCCCACACAAATGCCGGAATGTACGTCAGTTCCGCCATCGATACCGCATCACTTTGGGCCGAAAGCCCAATCAGGCTAACCACATCTGAAAAAGCGGTCAGCCCCGCCTGGATGGCAATAAAATGCAGCAGAAAAATAATCCATTTGGCGGAGGCTTTGAGCGCCACCCACAGGAACAGCCCGCCAAAAATTACCCCGCTGAAGGTGGTTAACAAACCCGCCCCAATTTGACCGGCAAAAATAGTGGGGGTGCCGTATCGCAGCGAGAAGAAAACCATTAACGCCCCCATAAGCGCCAGCGCAACCCGGCTCCAGCGATTACTGCGCCCCAGCATAATCAGCCCGGCGCCAAACAAAGCCGCCCCCAGATACCCCGCCGGAATCACAAAAAAGCGCCATCCCCCTGCCGTGTACGCCAACCCCGACCCGTTGGGATAGACCACAAAGCGAATAAAATCACCGCCGGTGATAATCGCCGTCAGCCCGTGCCCCAACTCATGGACAATCGTGATAAGCAATCGAAACGGGTAATTGAGAATGCCAACCAGCGGCACCACCGCCAACAGCAGCGAGGCCACACCGGCCAGCCCAATTAAAGACAATGTTTGTTT
>CAYWSS010000486.1:0-4923 GCA_964460505.1 uncultured Caldilineaceae bacterium
CGGAGAGGTGACACCGAGCGCATTAAACACTGGCGCCCAAAATCCGCTGATGCCGTCAAACGCCTGCGCAGCCCCTACGCCTTTGTCTTAACCGGCACCCCCCTCGAAAATCGTTTGGACGAGTTGTACAGCATCTTCCAATTCATCGACCCCGATATTCTTGGCCCATTGTGGCGCTTTAACCAGCGTTTTTTTTCAGGTAGAGCGGCGCTCCTCCGGCTCGTACAGGGTATTGGGCTACAAAAACCTGGATGAGTTACGCGGCCAGATTGCACCCTACGTCATGCGCCGCGTACGGGATGAAGTGCTGGAAGACCTGCCTGACCGCATCGACAACAATTTTTTTGTGCCTATGACTGATCCTCAATGGAAAGCCTACGACGAATATCGCGCCACGGTAGCCAAACTCATTGCTACAGCCCGGCGGCGCCCCTTGATTCCTAAAGAGCATCAAATTCTACTGGGCGCGCTGGTCAAGATGCGTCTTATCTGCAATGCCCTGGCCCTGCACGACCCCACGGCTTTCTCATAAAAATCGGTATTGCTTCAAGAAAACCTCGAATTGCTCTGGGCAATCACAGAATTTTTCGAGAGCAGCTTGAAAGTTGTCAATCTTGGCTTCACGAAATAAGGAAATGGCCAAAGTACGAAGGCTGACCAAGACCTGGCCTTGATTACCGCTTTTGGTTCTGACCGCATCTTCCTTAAAAGAGACATCTCTGATGTAATTATCTGATTCTATCCCCCAATGTTTCCTGATAGCGATAAACAACTCTTGTTGGGTTTGTTCATCGCCCGGTTCAAACAAGGCATTGGAACAATAAAATGATACTTCGGCTGATGATTTTTCTTTGGCTACCTCGGTGGTGCGGCGAGACATCACAATCAAGGTATTCAAACCGCTCTGGTCCCAGCGGGGGTCAAGTTTGAGATGACTGATGTTGAAAAAGGTCGCTTGACGAATTTCGAGCCGACCGCGGCTTTTTTCTGAGCTTTTGACGGTTCCCAGAGGCACTGCGGCAGTTGCTTCCTGGCTCATTTGTCCAAACAAAGTAGGCTGATTGTCCTTGAGTTGGATGACAAACCTGCCCCCGGCTTGATGGCTTTGTTTGGTTGTCTTGGGGTTAAAATGCAAAGCATCCAGAGTAATATCGCCTTTTTCTAAACCTGTTTCGGCTAACATCTCCCGGACTGCCGTGATTTCACTCTCTTTTGCTCCTTGCAGTGGTTTCTGGGCCACTATCTTGCGCTCAGTGTGGCTGACAGCCAATAAAACCCGGTCCTTTTGGCCTGGAATGCCACGTAGAGTTTTACCATCCAGGGCATGCCATTCCTTCCCCTTCACCTCAATCTTAACCCCGAATTGAGCAAAGACTATCTCATTCAAACCATTCCACTCCACGCCAGCTAGAATGCGCGGCAGTTGTGCCCGTGAAACTGCCTTGGCTGCCGGACGCCCCAGGGTATCACACAGCCAATCTATTCTATTGACGATGAAACGGTGGATACTGGAGGTATAGTAGCGTCCTGACATGATAGCCAGGACTACACCCGCTAAAACGAAATCCAATTCGTGTCGTTTGCCACGATTATCTCGTTTATCCGTTAGTTTTTTCAGTTTAGCTACAAAAGTGGTTAATTTCGGGGTTGCCTCTCCCGGTACGCAAATGGTTTCCATTCTACCCTCCTGCTTTAACCCTGTAGCTTACCACAATTTTGCCCGATTTTCTAGTACTTTTTTATGAGAAAGCCGTGTTAGCGCCACAGCCACAAATCACCGCCTGAGGCCAGGTATAAAATCAGTAAACCCGCCTCCCTTTTTGTGGTGGGTGATGCCAAGCAGTCCATTTACCGGTTTAGAGGCGCGGATGTGGCCGTCTTCCGGCAGGTACAGGCTGATATCAAGGCCGGGGGTGGGGCTTTAATCAACTTTGATTTAACCTTTCGCGCGCACGAATCGCTGGTGGAATTAAGCAACGCCTTGCTGGCTCCACTTATGTTCACCGGCGATGACCTGTCCCGGCCTTACGATGTGCCATTTGCCCCGCTCAAGGCCCACCGCCGGGAGTCGATTATGAATCCCCCATATCTGGAATTTCATTTGGGGTTGGGGGAGGATAAAAACGCGGGGCGTCAAGCCGCGGCCGCCGGGCTGGCTAATTGTTTGCAAAAACTGCACCAGGCCGGGCAGTTGCAGTGGCAGGATGCAGCCCTGCTTTTCAGGGCCGGCACCGCCTTTGGCGTTTACGAAAATGCTCTGGAACAGGCCGGCATCCCGTTTGTTACCATTGCCGGGCGCGGGTTTTACAACCGGCCTGAAATACGAGACCTGCTTAACGCCCTGGCCGCCATCGCCGACCCGACTGATGACCTGGCCATGGCCGGCCTGCTCCGGTCACCGGCCATCGGCCTGACTGATGGGGCGTTGTATCTGCTTCGCCACGCCGGAGATGGCCGCCATCGCCCATTTTGGCCAACGCTTTACCGTGAACAAGCGCTGGCAGGACTGCCGGAGGATGACCGGGAGCGGGCTGAATTCGCTCGACACGTTATCAACACGCTGCACGCGCGGGCCGGGCGGGTTTCGGTGGCGCGGTTGCTCAAGGTATTTTTGGATATGACCCACTACCGGGCCGCCCTGCGCCTGTTACCCGGAGGGCAGCGATTGCGGCGCAATATCGACAAACTGTTGGCCGACGCCCACCAAAGCCAGCTCATCAATATATCTGAATTTTTGGAATATCTGGCCGCGCTGGACGATGTGGGGGCCAGAGAAGGCGAAGCATCGACCGAAGCCGGCGGAGCGGTGCAGTTGATGACCATTCATAAGGCCAAAGGGCTGGAGTTTCCGGTGGTGGTGCTGGCCGATGCCGGGTACACAGGCGTCAACCGGCCCGCGCCGTTTTATTTGGATGAGACGCTGGGCATGGTCATTAATCTTTCCGACGGCCAAACCCAACCGGCGGCTTATCGCCTGGCGGCGCGGCGTGAAGCCGAACAACAAACCGCCGAGGGGCGTCGCTTGCTGTATGTGGCGGCCACCCGGGCCAAAGAGAAATTGATTATTTCCGGCAATGCCCGCCGAAGTACGGCCAAGGCCAATCCGGGCAAATTGATGATGGGGGGCTGGCTGGCTCAACTGGCGGAAGTTATTGGTTTAAGTGAAGCGCGACTGCCTGAAATGCCGGCCTCTGCCCAAAACATCCCGTTGAACTGGCAGGACGGTGGGGCAATCTGTACGGTTTACCCGCCCGCCGACCCCGCCCCCCCTGCCGCGCCTGAAAAAACCGCAAAATCCGGGACCCCTATTTTAGAAATTTAGAAATACCCGATTTGATGCTCCCGTTAACCCTCCGCCCTGAAGTGAAAATGGATGGAAAGCTTCAAGAGCGCGAAAGCCAGCCGCCGTCGCGGGTCTGGCGCGTAGTGCCCCCCACCCGCTTTGACGTGCCGGCCTGGGTGGTTGGCAGTTTGACTCACCTTGCGTTACGGTACTGGCGTTTTCCGGATGACGGTGCTGCCACAAGCTTTACCGGCTTCTTGCGCCCCTTTGCCATTGAGGCCGGACTAACCGACCCAACCAGAATCGATACAGCGCTGAATCGGGTAGCCAAACTCCTGACTCGATTTCAAGGCCACACCCTTTACCCCCACCTATCAGCCGCGGAACGCTGCCACGAACTGCCCTACACCCTTATTTTGGATAATCAACCCCAAAGCGGCATCATTGATTTGCTGTATCGCGCCGGTCCCAACCCGGCCTGGACCATCGCCGAATTTAAAACAGACCGGCTGGCTAAAGGCGTTGATTTAGAAAGACATATCAAAGATAAAGGGTATTATCGACAGGTACAAACCTATCAGGCTGCCGTGGTCCGGCAGTTGGGGGTTACACCTGAAGTGTTATTTATCTTTCTCAATGTGGGCCGTTCAGTAACCTCATTTAATTATAGTGAGGTTATGGATTTGAGTAGCCCCCGTTAAGGGAGTTTCAGAATTTCCCGGTACCTGTTAATCTGGACAGGTAAAATGACCCCAAAAATTAAGACCGCCGTGATGCGTGTTGCGTGAGAGCAGGTTTTATTACGCATCACGTATCACTTGTCACGCTGGTTGGATGATTATTTTTTCAGAACTGCCTTAATACTCATCTGCCGTGGACAACGTGGATTTAACCGGAAATCCATGCCAAATTGCCCTTCTCAAAACAGTGTATTATAATGTTAGCGGTTACGTTAGCGCTAACGTAACCGCTAACGCCAACCTTTCAGGAGCGTCCCGGTGCCCGCAAAAAATGTAACTATTGCCGATGTTGCTAAAAAGGCCGGCGTGTCTACCATGACCGTCTCCCGGGCCATCAACAACAAAGGCGAAATTACCGAAAGCACCCGCCGGCATGTCCTCCGGATTGCCGCCGGGTTGGGCTACCGTCCCAGCCGGCTGGCTCGCGGATTGGCTACCAAACAAACTTTGCAATTGGGGCTGGCTGTCCCCGATATTTCTAATCCCTTTTTTTCGCAGATTGCGCTGGGGGCCCAAACCGCCGCCTGGGACTCAGGCTATAACCTGCTCCTCCTCAACACCATGGAAGATATCGAGCGCGAACATGCCATTTTAGATCTGCTGGAAGAGTCGCGGGTAGACGGCATCATTTTGTGTAGTTCGCGGCTGCCCGGCGAACAATTGGAACTAAAGTTAGCCAAACAACCGGCTACCGTGCTGATAAACCGCCAGGTAAAAAACGGGCTGGCCGGAATTATAAACATCAATGACGAAGCCGGGGCCATCCTGGCGGTAAACCACTTCATTGCCGGCGGGCGAAAAAAGATTGCGCTTCTCGGCGGGGCGCCGCCCTCGTTTATCGCGCGTCTACGGCGGCAGCGGCGTGTCTACACGAGCGACAAAAAACCACAGAGCAGGCGC
>CAYWSS010000487.1:0-4899 GCA_964460505.1 uncultured Caldilineaceae bacterium
AGGAAATGATTGAAGAAGTCGTTCACAACAAAGAAGCATTTCCCTCCAAAGCCGGCGCCCTTGCCACTTGGACCGCCCCGGATTCCACGGGCCGTTCCCCAAAAGATACGGTTCTCGTCCGCCGGCCGGAAAGCCACGCACACATACATGACATGCCCGGGCGCACCGCCGTGCGGGTGATGCTGCCCGACTGGGGAATCGGGGGCGGCCAGCAGCGGCCGCTGTACTACAGCATCGGGGGGCTGCTGGTACAACCCTTTGAACTGGACGGCGTTGAACAATTTGAGGAACAACACAGAAATCCTCACTCGTCTCTGGGTTACGCCCTGGACCCCGGCAATAAAAACAATTATCTTCACTCCCCCGCTGAAAACTTTCCCTATCGTGGTTTGTCGCTTACCGTCCACGCCCTGCGTCTCTATTCGATGCTGTACGGCATTGTGGCCATCATCTTCATCTACCTGGCCGCCTACGAGATTTATGATTTACAATTTACAATTTACGGTTATTTTTCCTCGTCCAATCGTAAATCGACAATCGTAAATCGTAAATGGTTTGCTGCCACGGTGGCTCTCTTTGTGGCCTGCCAGCCGATGTTCGCTTTTATTACCGCCTCGGTGGCCAATGAACCGGCCAACATCGCCTTTAGTGCCGTGGCTGTGTGGCTGGCTCAACGATATATGCTGTACGGCCCCTCGCAGCGGTGGTGGCGCGCCCTGGCTCTGGGCCTTACGCTGGGGCTGGTTTCGCTATCAAAAATGACCGGGCTGACGGTGGGGCTGGTGGCCGTGGCAGCCATGCTGCAAGGCGCGGTGGCTGCCCGAAAACAGCCGGGGGCTGCCCGGCTGCTCTGGCGAGACGGCCTCATCATTGGTATTTCATTTCTGGGGGTGGGCGGCTGGTGGTACTGGCGTAACTTCCAGCTTTACGGCGATTTCTTTCAACAGGGGCTTTACAAACTCTATTTTAATGTTAATCCCCAACCCCTTACGCTCACTCAATTTCTGTACACCCTCTCCACCGGCGAAATCTCCTTTTGGGCCACCTTTGGCTGGCTAAACATTGTTGCCCCGAATTGGGTGTACACCCTGTACCGGGTCATTAGCCGTATTGGCCTGTGGGCCATTATCGCAGTGGCCTCAATTCAACTCATCACCAAAATTGCAAACCAACGAACCGCGAACAAGACACAAAATACAACCCCCTCCGACATATCATCAAAAGAACCGAACGCCACTCCTCCTTCACCATTTACACCTGCACTGACCGGCCAGGGGTCCGGCGCAAGTGTCATTCAGCCTTCAGCCTTCAGCCTTCAGCCTTTGCTGTTCTCCCGCCTCCTCATCCATCTGATTTTTCCCGTGGCCCTGGCCTTCTCACTTACCCGGCTGGTAGCCACAGAAGGCGGGCTTCAGGGGCGGCAGCTTTTGCCCGCGCTCGGCTCGGCGGCTATTGTAATTATGTGGGGCTGGTGGGCGATTATTCCAAACAGAATTCGTTTGCCGGGTTTGGGGATACTTTTTGCAATTCTTTTTGCAGTGGCTATCTGGCTGCCCTTTGGCGTGGTTGCCACCGAATACACCCCCGCCCCGATTTTAACCGAAAGCGAGCTTCCCGCCGGTTTGGTTCAACTGAACCGCACCTACAACAACGAGCTGAAATTGCTGGGCGTGGAGATTGGCGCGGATGTCGTTCGCCCCGGCCAACGGGTGCCGGTAACGGTCTATTGGCAAGCCCTAAAACCCATGGATACAAACTACAGCGTCTTTGTGCATCTAGTTGGGCGTGAGCATCAAAGCGTGGGGCAGTTTAACACCTACCCCGGTCTGGGGCTGCGGCCCACAACCACGCTGCTTCCCGGCCAGATCATAGCCGATACCTATCCGGTGCTGGTGGAAGGTGGCAGCGAAGCGCCCACCCGGTTGCTGGTCAAGGTAGGGTTATTTAATTTTGAGGAGTCGGGCCGGCCCGGCATCCCCGCCATCGATTCCGAGGGCAATGAGGTTTCGCCAACCGTTGGGCAGCTCAAGCTGGTTCCCAAAGCATGGCCTGTTTTGCCAACAACGCCGGCCGTGGCTGACTTCGCTGACTATATCCGGTTGATGGATTACAATATCGATGGCTGCAATTCTACTTCCGCACCGTGCGCCGTCACCTTCGAGTGGCTGGCGCAAGAGACACCAGGCGCAGATTACACCGTATTTGTGCAGGTGTGGCGGGACAGCGAAAAAATCGACGGTTTTGATACGCCACCGCTAAACAACGATTACCCCACCAGCCTGTGGGCCAAAGGCGAGGTCATTATCGATCCGCATCAACTGGACCTGTCGACCTTTGCGCCGGGTGAGTATCAAATTCTGGCCGGGCTGTACAAGGCCACAACCGGTGAGCGGTTACCCGCTTCGGCCAGGGGCAAACCGTTACCCGATTTTGCGGTAGAATTGGGGCCAATTAATATTCAGTAAGTCTCTATTTGCAAATCTTATGCCTACAATCTTGCCAAAAATACTTGTTATCGAAGGGCATGCAACGCTGCGCGATGTCGTTTCGCAGCTTATTAATGCCCAGGGTAATTTCCAGGTAGTCGTTGCGCAAAACGGTCTTGAGGGCGTTGTAAAGGCCAAAACATGGCAGCCTGATCTCATTTTAATGGGGCTGCGAATGCCGCTGATGGATGGCTTTGAGGCTATTCGAGCCATTCGCAACACCCCGGCCACGGCAGACATTCCAATTATTGTTCTGTCTGCCTGGGACAACGCCACATCCAGACAAAAAGCTCTGGACGCCGGCGCAAATGAGCATATCGCCCCCCCGGTAGAAACAGATCGACTGCTCTCCAGGATCAACCAGTATTTACAACATAAACTGTAACACGGCAATTAATTAGCGCCCAATCCAAATGACCATTCAATTCTCAAAACCTAACCATCAAAATTTAAAAATTACCCTTCCATTATTAATTATCGCCCTGTCGCTGGCCCTAAACCTGCACGGTCTCGCCGCCGATAGCTTTTGGGGCGATGAAATTCTCACGGCCGGCTTTGCTGTCCAATCTCCCGCCCAGGTCATCCGCTGGACCGCCAAAGATATTCATCCGCCGCTCTATTACCTGGTTGCCGGAACGTTTGCCCGGCTCACCATCCCGCCTGGGGAAGAAGATCCTTCACCCGCCTCAGATTGGCTGTGGCGATTTCCATCCGTTGTGGCCGGGGTGCTGGCCGTAGCCGTTACTTACAAACTGGCAACACACATATCACGTTTCACCCAACCGGCCTCACGGTTTACACAGATGGTTGCCATTTCCGCCGCATTGCTGCTGGCCGTCGCCCCCGTTGCCATAAAGTACAGCCAGGAAGCGCGAATGCACGCCCTGTTCATGTTCCTCTCCACGCTGTCGGCCCTGCTTTTGTTCCGAGCCGCGCAACGGCCCCGCCGGTGGACTCGCTGGGCGGCCTTTGCTCTGGTCACTACGGCCAATATTTACACCATGTATTTTGGCTTTCTTATTTTGGCGGCACAGGGGATATTTGCGCTCAGCGCTCAGTGGTCAGCGCTCAGAAATTGCGCCGCACAAACTGTCCGGCACAAGCCCCCCTTCGCACCACTCATCGGATTCGGCGCTTCTGTTTTGCTGGCCTTCATCCTCTACATCCCCTGGTGGCCGGTTCTGTTTGGGATTTTGCGCAAAAGGGCCGCCGTGGGCGCTATTGAAGGCGGGGTTGGTTCTCCGCTGGAATTCTTGTCCGGGGTAGTGCAGGCGCTGGGACCATCTCCGGCGTTGGCGGCGTGGGGATTTTTTCTGTTGTACCTTGCGGGGCTGCTGCTCCTTGCCTGCCGGAATTGGCCGGTGGCGATTCTGGCCGGTCTGTGGTTGGGGCTGCCCGGCGCCCTGCCCATTATACTGGGCGACCCCAGAGCGTTGCAGTTTAGATATGCCTTTGTGCTGCCGCTCTATTTAACGGTTGTCGCTTTCGCCGTGTGGCAAATTTCTGCCGGCAAAAAATTGGTGCTGACTGTCAACCGGCTGCGTCTGGGGCAATATTTTATCTGGATTCTGGCCGCCGCATCATTTGTGGCTGCGTTGGGCATTTATCAGCAAACCAAACCCAACGGGAGAGACGCGGCCACTTATCTGAACCAACACGCTACCCCCGCCGATATCATTCTGATCGGCCCACTTTGGGACGAGGGACGCTTTATTGGATACTACTTCCGCGGCGAGGCGCAACTTTTGACTCCTGCGGCATTGGTGACTAATATTGAGGGTCGCGTGGCGGGGCTGCGTGAAGGCGGTGGTAAAATTTGGGCGATTAATCGCTTTGCGCCGGCAGAATTACCGGCCCTGGAAAATATTGAATTTACTGGAGTAGTCGTCTCCGAGCCTAAACTGGCCGTGTACGAAGCAGGGCCGGTAGCGCAAGCTGCCATCAATCTGGCGGCTCAGGCAGTTGATGCGGCGCAGCCGTGGGCTGCGGCAGCGGAGGCGCAGGGGGTACTCAACCCCGATCCACGCACGGCCAGAGCCGCCGCCCTGCGAGCCTTGGGCGACACGCTGATGGCATCCGGCCAACCGGCAAAAGCGCTGGACCCGTATCAAACCGCGGTTGATATTTTCCCGGGGTGGGTGGGTGGATTTATCGCCCTGGCCGAGGCCCACGAGGCTACCGGCAATGCGCCTGCCGCCGTGGATGCCTACCGGCAAGCCGTCGCCTTTAATCTTGATTGGCAAGGAGCGGAGGCGGACCGGGCAAACCGGCGGGCGGAAGCTGAAGATTGGTCATCTGCCCTGAAAATCTATCATCAAATAATTAATAGAGTTGCTCCTCAATAAACAACACAGGAAATTTGGGCATTGTTTCAATGTAGCCACATAATCGGTTTACACTTCAAGTGAAACAC
>CAYWSS010000488.1:0-4875 GCA_964460505.1 uncultured Caldilineaceae bacterium
CCTTGCATCTGTGTCGACACTGACCGCTTGACGACCAGCGCGGCGATGAGCTGGCCCGGGCCTCGCTGGTGTTTCAGCACACCTTTGACTTTGATTTTATCAAAGTAACTCCCAGCAGCAATTACAGCGTGGATGGCTACGGCACCCGCAGCAAATGGGAAGGCAACCAGGAAGGGACGCGCACCAAAGGACCGGGCATCATCAATGCACCGGAGGATTGGCTCAACCTGAAGCCGCTGGCTCCCGACGAGGGGCTGCTGGGCGAAGTGCTGAAAGCCAACCGGATTATTGGCGACTCCGTCAAAGAGGAAACGCCCTTCATTCAAACCATCTTTAATCCCCTGTCGCAGGCCAAGAATCTGGCCCGGGAGCGGCTGCTGTCCGACATTCGGCAGCATCCCGATGCCGTAAAAGCCGGGCTGGCCACGCTGACCGAATCGATCATTCAATTCATCGAAGCGCTCAAACCGAGCGGCTGCGCAGGCATTTTTCTGGCGCTACAGCACGCCACCTACAACCTGCTGACCGAAGCCGAATATCGCGAGTTTTGCTATCCGCTGGATATGAAAATTCTCAAAGCCACCGAAGGCATGTGGCTCAATATGATTCACCTGCACGGCGTCAAGGTGATGTTTAATCTGGTGGCCGATTATCCGGCCCAACTGATTAACTGGCACGATGTTGAAACCCCACCCTCGCTGCATGAAGCGCTGGGGCGCACCAAAATGGCCCTGTGCGGCGGGCTGCGCCAGTGGGAGACAATGGTGCGGGGCACGCCGGAAGCGGTTGAAGCCGAAGCAAAGGCCGCCATCAAGGCCACCGGGGGGCGGCGTTTTATGCTGGGCACCGGCTGCGTGACACCAATTACGGCCCCCACCTGCAATATTTTAGCCGTGCGAAAGGCCGTAGAAACCGTATCGTAACATGGCCGAGTCTAACGAGGATTTCTCACTGACCGTCAAAGAGGCGGCATCGCTGCGCCGGGGATTTAAATATTGCCCCCGCTGCCGCGCAGAAATGGTGAACCGGCACGTATTCGGGCGGGTGCGCCGCGTTTGCCCCGATGAGGAATGTCGCTTTGTGCAATTCATCGACCCCAAAGTCAGCGCGGCGGTGATGGTGAAGCAAAACGGCAAAGTGCTGCTAACCCAGCGGGCTATGTCGCCGGGCAAAGGCAGTTGGTGTTTTCCGGGCGGCTTTATTGAAAATAGAGAACCTCCGCAGCAAACCGCCATCCGGGAGTGCAAGGAAGAAACCGGCCTGGAGATAGAAATCACCGGTCTGATTGATGTATTTTATTACGAGGATTTTCGGGGCAGCGGGGTGCTGATTATGTACCAGGGCCGTATCACCGGCGGACAGCCCCAACCATCACCCGACGAAACTGAAGCCATCGAGTTTTTTGGCCCGGATGAACTGCCGGAGAATATTGTGTTTGACTCAAATTTAAAAACGCTCGCTATGTGGCGCAAAGGTGAAATTTAATGACCAAAATATTAGCCATAGAAACCTCGTGCGATGAAACAGCCGCCGCTGTTGTGGAGGACGGATTTAAGATTTGTTCAAATGTGGTGGCCTCCCAGATTGATATTCACCGGCGGTACGGCGGCATTTTTCCGGAGGTGGCCTCCCGCCAGCATATACTGGCCATCAGCACCGTGATTCAGGATGCGTTTGTGGAGGCCCGGGTTGAGTGGGATGATATTGACGCCGTGGCGGTAACATACGGGCCGGGGCTGGCCGGCAGCCTGCTGGTGGGGGTGAACGCGGCCAAAGGCATCGCCCTGGCTCAGGGATTGCCGCTGGTGGGCGTTAATCACCTGGAGGGGCATATCTATTCAAATTGGCTGGATCACAAAGAATCCGGCCATCCCCCCCGCAAGAAATTCCCGGCGCTGTGCCTGCTGGTGTCCGGCGGCCACACCGAACTGGTGCTGATTCGCAACCACGGTAACTACGAGGTGCTGGGCCGCACCATCGACGATGCCGCCGGCGAAGCGTTCGACAAAGTGGCCCGCTTGCTGGACATTGGGTATCCCGGCGGGCCGGCCATGGAGAAGGCTGCAAAAAACGGCAACCCCACCGCCTACAAATTTCCCCGGGCAAAATTGGGGGACTCCTTCAATTTTAGCTTTTCCGGCTTAAAAACAGCCGTCCTGCGGGTGGTGCAAAAATACACAAAAGTTGACAAAATGCATGCCCCCGGCAAAAATAAACAGCAGCTACCGCTGAGAAATGTACCCGTGGCCGACATTGCCGCCTCGTTTCAAATGGCGGTGGTGGATGTGCTGGCAAACAAAACCAAAGCCGCCGCCGACAAATTTAACGCGGCGGAAGTGATGCTCGCCGGAGGGGTATCGGCCAACAGTTTGCTGCGCAACAAAATGATGTCCAGCGTGGGCCGGCCGGTTCTGGTGCCGCCCATCCGGCTCTGCACCGACAACGCCGCCATGATTGGCGCGGCGGCCTACTGGCGATTGTCGGCCGGCCAGACCTCGGATTGGGATTTGGATGTAATCCCCAATCTGCGGCTGGCAACTAATCTGTGAGGGAATTTCAAAAAATAGAAACCTCACGTATTGTGTAAAAAAGCCCCCACGCAATACGCAATACGTTTTGGGACAATTCATAGCGCGGCAAGCCGCAAATTAACAATGAATAATTAACAAATGATTCTCGCCGCAAGCATAACGTAAATGTTATGGGGTAATACTATATCGTGAAACCAATTGACCGGGTACCTCAAACCTCCAACAAAGGATGTTACCGATGAAAATCGAAGAACTGGCTTGTACAAGTTGTGGAGCGCCGTTATCCGGTGACTTTTCACTGGGGCAGCAGATTGAATGTGCCAGTTGCGGCTCGGTTTTTGTGGCCCGTGAATCGGAGCCGGAAACCGAAACCACCATTATTTGCCCCAAATGCCAGAGTGCCAGCACTATCGAAGAACGGTTTTGCACAAACTGCGGGCAAACGCTCAGGGTTGATTGCATTTTGTGCCACACAAAAAATACCATTGGCACTGTTCATTGCACCAACTGCGGCGCGCATCTGGAAAAAGCCAGGGCCAAACGTAAAAAAATGCAGGAAAAACGGCGCAAAATTCAAGAGGAGCGCAATCGCGCTTTCAAAGAAAAAGAGGCCAAACAGCAGGAAATCAAGCTGCAGCAGCTTTTGGATGATCTGGACGAGCCGGAAAATCACGACTTTGCTATCTATCAGATTAACCGGATGGGCGCAGACGCTGTTGAAGCCCTGATTGAAACCCTGCTGCACGACACCGACCCCGACGCGCGTTACGGCTCGGCCAGGGCGCTGGGTCAAATCTGCAACGCGCACAATGTAAAAGGGCTAATCAAAGCCAGAGTATCCAAATCGCTCATCAGCGCCCTGAACGATTCCGAACCGGCCGTACGCTATTGGTCGGCCAACGCACTGGGAAAATGCCGGGGAAAAATCGCGGTTGAACCGTTAGCCAATTTGCTCGGTGACAATCATCAGGGGGTGCGCCTGCAAGCCGAGCGCGCTCTGGAGAGAATAGGCGGCCAACAGGCCGAAGAAATTTTGGACAAACGAGAGCAAAAGGAAAAGACGGGAATATTCCGTTGGATTAAAAAGGATTAGTTAATGCCTAAACAGACCATACTTTTCACCGGCGCCGGAGATGACGGCACGACCGGCTTGCTTGGGGCTGAGCGCGTATCCAAATATGATTTACGGCCGGAAGCCTACGGCGCAGTTGACGAGGCCACCAGTTTTATGGGGCTGGCCAGAGCTGAACCGGACGTCAGTGAGCGCACGAAAAACCTTGTCCTTGCGGCCCAGCGTGACCTGTGGATTTTGATGGGCGAGTTGGCTACGGCTTCCAACGTGGAACTCCCAAAACGTATCGACGCAGACAGGGTTGCCTGGCTTGAAACTGAAGCGGAGAAACTCGGCGCTGAATTTCCGCCGCTGACCCAGTTTGTCATTCCCGGCGAAACCCGGGTTGGAGCCTTGCTGGATGTAGCCCGGACCGTGGTTCGGCGGGCGGAGCGGGGGGTGGTCAAACTGGCCGACGAGAGCCTGCTGAATAACCGGCAAATTATTCGATACCTGAACCGGCTATCATCCTTGCTGTTTGCCCTGGCCCGCTACGAAGAGCATCGGCACGGTCAGCACAGCGAGCTGACGAAGAAAAAAAACAGACGCTAAATTTAAAGAAACCCAAATGACATTATTCGGACACCCAATTCATCCCTCAACAGTTCATTTCCCCATTGCCTTTTATCTGCTGGGCGTGCTGCTCACCCTTGTTTATTTGTGGCGCGGTCAGGCAGACGTTGAAAAATTTGCCTACTGGAGCTTTCTGTTAAGCTGGATTACCACTCTGGCGGCCAGTATTTTCGGCCTGATTGACCAGAATCAGTTGGATATCAATGACCCGCGTCAGGCCACAATGAACAATCACATTACCACCGGGGTGGCCCTGATTGTCATCAACGGGCTGCTCATCTACATGCGCTGCCGCTGGAAAGACGCGCTCACCCGCTATCGCTGGCCTTATTTGGGATTGATGGCCCTCGGCGTGATTGCCGTGTTTGCCACCGGCTGGATTGGCGGGGAGTTAGTTTATGGGCTAAAGATTGGGGTTGTGCCGTAGTCGGACGTTAACCCGGCTGATGAATGGCGGTGGCCGCCCCCCCACATCGAATCCGCAGTTGTCCCCCCCAATTAATAAAGGTTTGGTCTCAAACTGCGCAAATCTTTAGGTATCGTTTACCTAATTACCACGGACAATTTACTGATATTAATTCCCCATAGTGTATCATTATAAGCAGATTTGGGCATCGCTTCAATGTATCCAAATAATAGGTTTACACTTTAGGCCAAAAA
>CAYWSS010000489.1:0-4858 GCA_964460505.1 uncultured Caldilineaceae bacterium
CATTTTGATTTTGTCAAATCCTCAACTGCGTAAGGTGAGTTATATTACACGGGCACACCCATAACCTTAAGCCTATGTTAAATGGCATATCTTTTTGAAATGGCTCCCGTCTCATAAAAAGTGAACGCCATCGGCAGGGTTGCCGCACATCATCAAACAAAGCACAGGAGAAGTTATGAATTGGCGTGGAACATTTACAAAAGAACAAAACCGCCACGAAGCACGGGTGGTAGGTTGGGTAATTCCGGAAAACATCCGTTGCGTGCAATGTGGTATTTGTTCGTACAATTGCCCCATTGAAATTGATGTCCGCCAGCATGCATGGCTGGGCCAGCCGGTACAAGATAGCCATTGTCTGACATGCGGCGAATGCGTTGCTCGTTGCCCTCGCGGTGTGTTGCGTTTTGAAAAGAACCCGCTATTTGAAAACGGGGGACGCTGATGACCAACTATCTAATTATCGGTGCCGGAGCAGCCGGACTGGGTGCGGCGGAGGCCATCGAGCAAGCCGACCCGAACGGCAAAATTCTCATCATTGGCGATGAGCCGGAAGGCTCATATTCGCGCCCCGGTTTGGCTTATGTCATCACCGGCGAAGTGCCGGAACGGCAATTGAGTTTGCGACAGCTCAAACGGTTTAAGTTTATGCATGCCAAAGCGGTTGCGCTCGATCCAGATACCAAACGGGTTGCGCTGGATAACGGGAAGGATATCGCCTACGACAAAGTTCTCATCGCTACCGGTTCATTAGCGTTTCAACCGCCCTTGCCGGGTTCGGATTTAAAAGGCGTTGTCAAGCTCGACACCATCGAAGATGCCCGTGAAATTATAAAATATTCGCGCGGGTTTCGCCGTTCAGCCGTCGTCATCGGCGGTGGTATCACCGCGCTGGAAACGGTGGAAGGGTTGCTGGCGCAGGGCGTGCGAACCCACTATTTTCTGCGTGGAGAACGTTATTGGCGCGGCGTGCTGGATGAAGCGGAATCAAAGATTGTGGAACACCGGCTCATCGAAGATGGGGTGAAAATCCATTATCATACCGAAGCCAAACAAATTTTAGGCAAAAAAGGTAAGGTCGCAGGCGTAGAAACAAAAGACGGCGACATCATCAAATGCCAAATTGTTGCCATTTGTGTGGGGGTACGGCCGCAATTGCAATTGGCAAAATCGGCGGCATTGGATACCGACCGCGGCATTTTAGTCAATGAATATTTGGAAACCAGCGCGCCGGATGTATACGCCTCCGGTGATGTGGCACAAGTATTTGACCCGTTTTCAGGCAAAGCCGTGCTCGATACGCTCTGGCCCACTGCGCGGGCGCAAGGTGCAGCCGCCGGACGGAATATGGCAGGCTTAAAACAACCTTATGCAAAAACCGTGCCGTTCAACGTAACCCGGTTAGCAGGGTTGACGACCACCATTGTCGGCTCGGTTGGACGCGGTGACGACCCCGACCTACTCGGCATTGCTCGCGGCGACAGCGAAACATGGCGAGAGCTACCGGATATTTTAGAAGCACAATCCGATTTTGATGTAAACCGCTTGCGCATTGCCGTGGGCAAAAATCGGCTCATCGGAGCCATTATTATGGGCGACCAGACATTATCACGGCCGTTGCAAAACTTAATTGCCGCCCGCACAGATATTACGGGTATTCGGGATGCATTGTTGGTTCCCGGAGCATCACTGGCAGACATTATCACCGATTTTTGGACGGAATGGAGGAAAACCCATGCGGCGAAAGACCTATGAGTTATGGTGGTCGTTACTGGCCATGCTCATCATTACAGCTATTTATGCGCTTGTTGTATTGGGATTGCAAGAAGTACCAAGATCGAGCGAATTGTTTGGTCATTCTTTAGGAATTATTGGTTTTATTTTTATGTTGATGACAGAAACATTGTATTCCATTCGCAAACGCTCGCGACGTGCGAATTTGGGGAAAATGTCCACGTGGCTGCAGTTTCATATTTTCACCGGCATCGTGGGGCCGTACATGGTACTGCTGCATACCGCATGGAAGTTCAACGGGCTGGCAGGGGCTGTCACACTGCTGACCATCATTATCGTGATGAGCGGTTTCATCGGACGGTATATTTTCACCGCCATTCCACGTAATATTGATGGTGCGGCTCTCACGGCAGCAGAGATGGAAGACGGGATTGGGCAGGCAGAAGCGCAACTAAAGGCTTGGTTTGCCGCACAACCAACCCTGCGCAAAGAAATTCCACAGGATTTATTGCGCCTCCCGCAGAATACCGAAACACTGTGGCGGGCAGTGTTGGGTCGATTGTTCTACAATTGGCGTTACCGGTATCAATGGTGGCAATTTAAACGCCAGCTTGACCCGGCATCGCGCAAGCAAGCAACTGAGTTGGAAAATATGATGCGCCAGCGGCGATCCCTGCAGCGACAGGTCGCCTCATTGGCATTGATTCGACAAACATTGGGACTGTGGCATGCCATCCACGTTCCCATTGGTATGGCTGTATTTACATCTGCTTTTTTACATATTGGAGGAGCTCTTTATTTCGCCACATTCCTTCATTAGCAACTTTTATTATTTTTTGGGTTGGTGAGGTCTTATTATGAATAACAAACGATTAGGCTGCCTATCATTGAGCGGCATCTCATCGGCGGTCATTACGCTGGTGATGATTGCCATCTTCGGCGCTATTAGTGGATTTGCGATGTTCAGCCCTGGAGATTTGAACGCCAAAAGCGGTGCCAATATTGGGGGTGTTTCCACACACGCTGAGTTGCAAAGCCAATGTACCTCATGCCATACTGCACCGTGGGAAAAACTCGATATGGCCGACAAATGTCTGCAATGCCACACCAAAATTGCAGACCAGTTCGCCACCGAAACAGGGTTGCATGGCCAGTTGGTCATCGACCCGATTAGCTGTTTTGGGTGCCACACAGAACACCAGGGTGCGCACGCATCCACAACTGTGTTGGACATGCAAGCCTTCCCGCACCAAGTGACGGGTTTTTCGCTTGCCAGTCACCAAACGATGACCAATGGTTCTGATTTTGCATGTGAATCGTGCCACGGCAATGATATCACGCAGTTTGAAGCGCAAAAATGCGAAACTTGCCACCGTGAAATTGATAACAACTTTATGACAGCACACATTGATGCCTTTGGCTCCAATTGTATGGGGTGTCACGATGGGTCCGGCAATGTGGGCAAATCATTCGACCATAATGCTGTCAGCTTCCGGCTGGAAGGCAAGCATGCCGAAACTGCTTGCGCCGATTGTCACCGTGGTGCAACCAGCCTGGCGGAATTGCAAGCCACACCGCAAGACTGCTTCAGTTGCCACGAAAAAGATGATAATCACGATGGACAATTCGGCACAAGTTGCGAGTTCTGTCATAATCCGTCTGATTGGGAAAATGTGTCCTTCGACCACAGCACGACAGGTTTCAAATTGGTGGGCACACATAATGACATCGAATGTAAAGCATGCCATGTGAACAACGTGTTCAAGGGGACACCCAAAGACTGCTTCAGTTGTCACCAGAAAGATGACCATCATAACGGCCAGTTCGGCACCGATTGTGCTCAGTGCCATACGCCAACAAAATGGGGCAACGTCACCTTTGACCACAACAAAACTGCATTCCCGCTCACCGGTTCGCATATCAATCAGACCTGTACCGCGTGCCACACCAACGGGCAATTCAAAGGTACGCCGAAAGATTGCTTCAGTTGCCATGCGCAGAATGACGCGCACAACGGCCAATTCGGCACCGATTGTGCCGCCTGCCATAACACTGGGCGTTGGGAAGATGTGACATTCGACCACAACCAGACCGGCTTCCCGCTCACCGGAAAGCACCAAGGCAAGAGTTGCGATTCGTGTCATAAGAGCGGACAGTTCGCCGGTACGCCGAAAGACTGCTACAGTTGCCATGCGGATAAAGATGCGCACCAAGGGCAATTCGGCACCGATTGTGCCGCCTGCCATAACACTGGGCGTTGGGAAGATGTGACATTCGACCACAACCAGACCGGCTTCCCGCTCACCGGAAAGCACCAAGGCAAGAGTTGCGATTCGTGTCATAAGAGCGGACAGTTCGCCGGTACGCCGAAAGATTGCTACAGTTGCCATGCGCAGAATGACGCGCACAACGGCCAATTCGGTACCGACTGCGCGCAATGCCACAAAACATCGGCCTGGAAACCGGCGACGTTTGCCAATCACAGCTTCCCATTGAATCACGGTGGTGCCAATAGTGATTGCCAGCAGTGCCATCCGGGCAATAATTACGGGTCATACACCTGCTTCACGTGCCACGATCAAAACAAGATGATTCGCAAGCACGCCGAGGAAGGGATTAACGACATCAGCAACTGCGCCAGATGCCACCCTGATGGGCGAGAGGGAGACGATTGAGCCAGACCTCGTAAATCGTTAAAAAGCCCCCATGATGAATTCATCACGGGGGCTTTTTATTACATCACCGCGTCGCCGATGATTGTACCACACAACATGCCTACGGGGTCGCACGCCAAACAATTTTAACGGATGACCGTCGTCTGCCGGAAGTGGCGGCGGTGGAAAATCGGTAAATGTGTGTTACCGTTGGATAATACCTACAGGAATCTTTTTTCGCATGGTAGAGGATTTATGGTTCCCCCGCACGTACCCGTACCGATTCAAATCCTGTGGGTTGGCGTAATCCGGCATCCTCCACCCGGCGCTGCTGGAAATACTGGCGTAACACACACCCATTGGAGGTGGCTCAAATGAAATTTCGACACTGGTTGCCTCTATTTTTCATCGTATCTACTCAGCATAGCATCCTGAGTAGCGCGACACCCCGTGGAGCGTGTATCGAAGGGTGC
>CAYWSS010000490.1:0-4857 GCA_964460505.1 uncultured Caldilineaceae bacterium
TACCCGGGTGCCCGGCTCAGACGCCGGTGCGTGTCCGCCGTTGCCCTGGCACCCGGCCGGCTTTCGCTCATTTATCGAAGAATCGCTGCTGGAGGAGACTGAGCTTGGGGTGGGCTCGGGGGCGTGGGGCAAAGAAATCATCATTTCTCCGGCCAACCTTGTCAAAGCCAGTGGCGCCCAGGTGGTAACGCTGGTTAAAAAGCCATAATTCACCAATTTAATCGAGCAATTCTAAATAAAAATTTTTTTACGACGATTTTTGGCGAATTTTGAAGGTGGTAAAAAATAAGTTACAATAAACATAAATGATGGGGGGCGTCAGTCGGTTCGGCAAGAAATAGACAAAGGATTAACCGAAATGGGGTATATTGTTAGAATTGATAAACCAAGAAATTCACCCAAAGGCACGCATGGCTGGCAGGTGCGCATTCATACCGGTGTGCCCAAAAAGTATCATTCCAAATTATTTAGTGATAACATGTACGGCAGCCGGGGAAAAGCTCTGGTGGCGGCGGAAGAGTTTTTGATAGATTATCTGGAGAAAAACCCGGAATCGCCCCAAAAGCCAGGCAACGTGCCCTATCACAAAGGGGAACTTTCAATACGCAATAAAAGCGGCGTAACAGGCGTGTGCCGTACGCACGATATAATTAAAACCGGGGGGCGATCATATTATTGGGGCGCATTTGTTCCAATTGGCCCCTATGGACGAAAAACCACCAAGAAATTTTATGTCGGCACCTACGGCGAGGAAGAGGCAAAAAGACTGGCCATAGAATTTAGGCAGATGTGGGAAGAGGCCGTGGACCAGAGCGAAGAGGCGTTAAAAGAATTTTTTGATCGGGAACATTTTGATAAAATCGAAGACCCCTATTTTAGGTAATTAATGAAATTTGGGGGTAATTTTTAATCCGCAGAGCCAATGATGCCCGATACGGCGGCTCTGCCTTTATGACTAAAATGAGGCGTTAGGCTGCCGGTCAAAAGAAAAACAACTGCCGCGGCTTCCCCTTTTGCCATAATTCTTTTTTGCGATAAAAATTTAGTAATCGTTCACTCTCCCCAGTAACATAGCCCCTTGGGGGCGGGCACAAGGCCCGATGCTACACCGTGATGGGGAAGGGGGCTGAACGGTTACAAAAATTACCCAATTGAGGACAAAATGACACTTAACCCAAATTTTGAATTGATCAAAGATGCAGCAATTGCTGAGATTAACACCACGGCCCGATTGTATCGCCACAAAGCGACCGGCGCGCAGATCCTGTCAATGGAAAATGACGACGAAAACAAATGCTTTGGCGTCACCTTCCGCACACCGCCCCCCGATTCTACCGGAATTGCGCACATCATGGAACATTCCGTGCTGTGCGGCTCGCGCAAATATCCGGTTAAAGAACCGTTTGTAGAGCTAATCAAAGGCTCGCTTAAAACATTTCTCAACGCCTTTACCTACCCCGATAAAACCTGCTATCCGGTGGCCAGCACCAACTTGCAGGATTTTTACAATCTGGTTGATGTCTATCTGGATGCCGTCTTTTACCCGCGCATCACCCCGGAGATTCTTCAGCAGGAGGGCTGGCATTACGAGCTGGAAAATATCGATGACCCCATTATTTACAAAGGGGTGGTTTTTAACGAAATGAAGGGGGCTTATTCCTCGCCGGATGGGTTGCTGGGGCGCTACAGCCAGGAAGCGCTTTTCCCGGAGAATACCTACGGCGTCGATTCCGGCGGCGATCCGGCAGAAATTCCAAATCTTACCTACGAGCAGTTTAAAAGCTTCCACCAAACGCACTACCAGCCGTCAAACAGCTACATCTTCTTTTATGGCGATGACGACCCTGCCGCCCGTCTTGCTTTGCTTCAGGAGTATCTTAAAGATTTTGAGGCCGCCGGTGCGGATACCACGGTCTCACTTCATCGCCATCTTGAAAAACCGTGGCGTGTTGCCTATCCGTACGATGCGGGCGAAGATGCCGCCGGCGCCAATAAAGGCTACCTGACCGTCAACTGGCTGCTGCCGGAAAATAGCGATCCTGCCCTGACGTTGAGCTTGTACGTGCTGTCCTACATTTTGATTGGCACCCAGGCCTCGCCGCTGCGCAAGGCCCTGATCGATTCCGGCCTGGGCGAAGATGTGACCGGCGGGCTTGAGGGCGAACTGCGCCAGATGTCCTTTACCGCCGGGTTAAAAGGTTTTGCCGTAGAGAAAGCGGATACGGTTGAAACACTCATTCTGGACACGCTGCAAAAATTGGTAAACAAGCGCATTGAAACAGAAATGATCGAAGCCGCCCTCAACACCTTCGAATTCCGGCTGCGGGAAAATAACACCGGCCACTTCCCCCGGGGGCTATCACTGATGCTGCGGGCGTTGACTACCTGGCTGTACGGCGGCGATCCGCTGGCCCCTATTGCGTTTGAAGCCCCCCTGGCCGCCCTGCGGGACAATCTGGCCGCAGATAACCGTTATTTTGAAGGGCTGATCGACACCTGGCTGCTGCAAAATAACCACCGGGTTACGCTGACGCTGGCGCCGGATTCAACCCTGCGCCGGCGGCAGGATGAGGTCGAGGCGGAGCGGCTGGCTGCGGTACACGCCTCTATGGATAAAGCCGATTTGCAGCGCGTAATCGAAGAAACGGAAACGCTCAAACAAATGCAGATGACGCCCGATGCCCCGGAGGCGCTGGCTACAATTCCCGGCCTGACCCTGTTCGACCTGGATCAGGAAAGCAAAAAAATCCCGCTGGAAGAGATTGCTTCGGGCGAAACCAAAGTCCTGGTTCACAATCTGTTTACCAACGGTATTGCCTATCTGGATGTTGGCTTTAACCTGCACACGCTGCCGCAAAAGCTGCTGCCGTACGTGTCGCTCTTTGGCCAATCGCTGACCAAAATGGGTACGGACAGCGAGGATTTTGTCAGGCTGTCGCAGCGTATCGGGCGCACCACGGGCGGCATCTGGACTTCGTCGCTGACCTCTTCCCTGCGGGAAAGCAAAGAAGGCGTGGCTTGGCTTTTCCTGCGGGGTAAATCGACCATGGCTCAGGCCGATGATTTGCTGGATATTCTGCGCGATGTACTGCTCACCGTAAAACTGGATAACCCCGAACGCTTCAAACAAATGGTGCTGGAAAACAAAGCGGCCATGGAAACCGGCCTGATCCCCGGCGGGCACGGCGTGGTTGATACCCGGCTGCGGGCCAACTTTAACGAAGCCGACTGGGCCGAAGAGCAGATGTCAGGCGTCAGTTATCTCTTTTTCCTGCGCCAATTGGCGGAAGATGTGGAGCGCAATTGGCCCGGCGTGCTGGCCAACCTGGAAGAGGTGCGCCGGATTCTACTCAATCGTAACAGCATAATTTGCAACATCACTCTTGATGCGGACAACTGGGGACAATTTCAACCCAGGCTCAACAACTTCCTCGCCGGCCTGCCCGCCGGGCCGGTTACAATTGCCGGCTGGCTGCCGGAGGCAAGCGCGGGTCCCGAAGGCTTGACCATCCCCGCGCAGGTCAATTACGTGGGCAAAGGGGCCAACCTGTACAATCTGGGCTACACCCTGCACGGCTCTCACCTGGCTATTACAAATTTTCTGCGCACCACCTGGCTGTGGGAACGGGTGCGGGTGCAGGGCGGGGCGTACGGCGGTTTCTGCCGCTTCGATTCCCACTCCGGCGTGTTTGATTACCTGTCCTACCGCGACCCCAACTTGCTGGGAACGCTGGATAATTACGATGCAGCCAGCCAGTTTTTGAACCAGGTTAAGTTGAGCGAGGATGAAATCACAAAAAGCATCATTGGTGGTATCAGCGCCCTTGACGCCTACCAGTTGCCGGATGCCAAAGGATACACCTCGCTGGTGCGACACCTGCTGGGCATTACCGATAAGCTGCGCCAGCAGCGGCGGGATCAATTATTGTCAACCACCGCTGCCGATTTTAGAAACTTTGCGCAAGTGCTGGCTGCGGTCAACGAGCAGGGGTTGGTGGTTGTACTTGGCTCGCAGGAAAATATCGAGGCCGCAAATAAGGATCGGGGCGAGTGGCTGGCCGTACAGAAGGTGCTGTAGTGAGCGCGTTGCCCACAGATTTCTTTAACCGGCCAACGCTCACCGTAGCCAGAGAATTACTGGGGCAGCGGTTGGTGCGGCAGGTGGACGGGCGACGATTGAGCGCTGCAATTGTAGAAACCGAGGCCTACATTGGCCACGGTGACACAGCCTGCCACGCCGGCCAAGGCCGCACCGCCCGTACCGATGTAATGTTTGGCCCGCCGGGGCGCGCCTACGTTTATCTGATTTACGGCATGTACCACATGCTCAACCTGGTTACCGAGGCCGACGGGTTTGCCGCGGCGGTACTCATTCGGGCGGTGGAGCCGCTGGAAGGGGTAGCAGAAATGCAGACCCGGCGGCAAAAAAATCCAGACTCGCCGGTAAAATTAACCAACCTGACCAGCGGCCCCGGCAAGTTATGTCAGGCGCTGGCTATTGACCGCGCGCTGAACCGCCGGCCGGTGACCACGCCGCAAGAATTATGGGTGGAACAAGATACGCCCGTTGCAGAAAATGCCGTAGCTACCGGGCCTCGCGTGGGCATTGATTATGCCGCGCCCAAAGATCGCCAGGCCCCGTGGCGTTTTTGGGTAAAAGACAATCGCTTTGTTTCACGGCGATAATGCCTTTTTAACGCGATTTTGCCTTGTTTTACATACTTTGCAATCAATGTTATACTCGTTTGAAGGTAATTTGTTCATTCATAATTGTGGAGGAGAAAAAATGAAGAAAAAGCTGCTACTTGTTATTTTGTTGGTTGTAGCGTTGGTGCCGGCGGCCTGTGGTGGGCAGCC
>CAYWSS010000491.1:0-4852 GCA_964460505.1 uncultured Caldilineaceae bacterium
GGCATGATCCCTCATTTTTCTTAAAAGTTCCGGTTTCAAGCTAATCTCAGTATATATATTAGACATTATACCGATTAGTCTTATGTCACCCAGAAAAAGCAGGACCTACGGCAGAATTAAAGGATTTTTATCCTGTCATTCAGAAAATCCTGCTCTACACGACGGGGACAAAAGCGCATTTCAATTAAATCGATATAATGTCGGTTCTACAGGATTTCGCAGGGTCAAAGTAAAGAATTTGCCACGAATTGCACGAATTAACACGAAAAAATAAAAAATTAGTGTAATTCGTGGCAGATAATACGCTATAGAGCGATCCTGCAAACTACCAGAGAACCATAATGTCTATTAATATTGATGTAATAAAAAGAGACTCCTCACAAAATAAGTGTGGGGAGTCTTTTGTCTATCTTTGCCCGCAGGTAGTCCCCCAGAAAAGTGTTGCTGGAGAAGAAGGGCCAAATTTTAGCCACAGAAACACCGGCGCAAAGCGCACAGAGACAGAGTGCCCTTTGGGTAAAATCATAAAAACTCAGCAAACTCCGTGCCTCTGTGGTAAATTTTCCATACCAGTACTCAAACGGATGACCATTGCCCCGTAGAAAGGAGCGTATTTATGGCCGAACAAAATCCGGTGCTGCTGCAATTTTCGGGCACGCGGCACATTGTGGAACACAGCCGCCGCTCTGACTATTCCCTGTGCGGAAAACGCGTTACCCACAGGGGGGTATGCGCGGCTCAGTTTAGTGGGCGAACAACACACCTGATAAGATCGACAATTTTTTGTCGATGCGAATGCCTTAGGCGCTACAGCGTTGACAACAGATACATTCCAACCAGAACCAGACTACATGTCAGGGTTAACGCCAGCAGCGTTAGCAAGATTACCGGAGGCCCCATCAGGGAGGCCGCCGGCAAATACCGGGCGTACGGTCTAAAGGCAGCCGGGTTTTCCCACGGCCAGTTTCCACGCGGCGGGGCCGTTTCGCCTTCGGTGGCAGGTGATGCGTTGTCAGTGGCCGGTGCATCGAGTTGAGGTATTTTTGATAACGCCGCGGCCAGAGCCTGGCGCAAATAATCAACTTCGCCCGTCAACCGCTCATTTTCAGAGCGCAGCCGGGTCAATTCCAGTTTGAAATGCTCGGCCTCGTCTCGAGGAAATATATCGTTGTGGGTTTCGGTTGGATCTGGTGAAGCCATGGTGTCCCTGCCGTTATCCACCGGATATTACTACAAACAATCCTTTGCAGGCAAGACGTGTGGCCGGATTCGGCCAGATACAGAGGTGAATAAGCTACCTATGAAGCGGGGCTTCACACGCACAAGATGAAACCCAACCTCGTTCCCACGCTTCGCAGTCCAGTTTGGGAACGAGGTTGGGTTTCATAGAGGCTGAGAGAGTTCGTTAGCTTCTCATCCACTCGTTGGCGTTAAGCCCGCCGCTTTTTCCATAACTCTTCTTAATCTGGCTACGCTTGATACTTACAGAGAAATCGCTGGACACCCCTGCTGCAATAAGGGTTTGCTGCACAATGGCCGAGAGCGCATTGCAAAACTCAGAATTACCAACTTCACAATGAGCCAGTTTATCGTTTATCTCGTTTAAGGTGGATTCTTTTCCTTCAAAAATAATCTTCAAATCCAATATATTGGTGCTCATAGTTACCTCCCGAAATAGGTGTTTGGCTTATCCTGCTTTAATATAAAATTACAAAATAAGATCCGGCATATTGCTTATTTTGTAGTTTAACAGCTACCCGTTTTTCGGTCAAGGTGTTTGAGGAAATTAGTATAACCCCGAGATGTTTCCTGCTCCTCGGGGTTATTTTGGCTCTCTTCTTCCAGAATATGGGAAGGGCAATTAGATAAAAATGATCTGGCCGCCGTCGCTCATTTCCATAAATTCCATAGCGCCAATGACGTCATCCACATGTTCGCACAGGTCTTCTTTTTCCAGCTTCATCATATCCATGGCCATGCGGCAGCCATACATGTGGCCGCCGGCATCGTGGATCGTTTCCAGAAATTCGTCAACAGGCGGGAAATCCAGCTTTTCAATTTCTTTCTTCATCATCGTCGAAGCCATTGCCGTTACGCCCGGCAGCACGCCCACAATGTTGGGCATACCCATGCTGGGGTTGCCCAGCGGCGTGGCTTTAAGATGAGTCATCTTCGATTTGTTAACAATGTCCAAGCCCCAAAAGGTAAAAAACATGGTAACATCAATGCCTTCCATTAAGGCTGCATTGGCCAAAACCAGCCCCGGATAGGCCATATCCAGCGTGCCCTTGGAGCAAATAATTGATAATTTGCGTTCGCCATTGTCTGACATAATTTTTAACTCCCGTAGTTTTAGTGGGGAGGTGCCTTAACACCCGCCCAAAATTTTAGATAAATGTGGATGATTGCTCACCCTGGTATTTTGTTGGTAGATGATAGTTTCTGTAAATCCCGGAGAAATCCCGCAAGCGCCGTTGATTGCATGAATTCTCCGGGTTAGCGGGTTTGTTAAATACAACCGGTGGGCTTGCCCAAACCGGATACCAGCGCCACTTTTTTGGCCGGGCCTTTGGGGAACAGTTTGTACAGTTCCTTGGTGGGCACGCCGCCGGCTTTGGTGATGCGTCGCAGGGTAGGGGCTTCGCCTTTTTCAGAGTAGTCGGCCCGCGAGAATTCAATTACGGTCCAGTGGCGGTCGGTGAGTGGCGCAATGCCAATTTCGCCGGCCAGGGCTTCGGCAATTTCTTTGTTCCAGTCATCGGGATTGGCCATAAAGCCTTCTTCATCAAAATTTACAGTTTGTCCGGCAATGTCTCGAGTAGTCATAATATTTTCTCCTGAATAATTTGAGTGAATGATAATTTTTATTGGTCGCCTACCGATTTGAGTACATGCAGGGTTTTTGCCAAACCCTTTCTTACCGCTGGGTCATTAAGCTGGCGCATAATACTGATAACAGAGGTATCAACCGGCTCTTCATCTTTTACTACTTGCACTGTACTGCGCAGCATAGTCATAATTTCCGGCTGCGTCATTTCTTTGATGGTTTGCAGGATAAGCACAACGTTATCGCCCAGTTGCTGCACATCGTCCTGGTTAAACGAGGTGACAATCTTGTCGGCCATGTCCAGCCCCCCTTGCAGGAAAACAAAGTATCCTTTGCGTTCCATTTCATCCAGTTGGCGCATAACCGTCATAAAAGCGTCCTGGGAAAGCGGGCTGAGGTCTTGCCACAACTCCATCATTCCTTCCAACTGGTCGAGCATTTGCTCCATGTTGCGGGTATTGCGAGCCAGCCGCTTGAGCAAACGCAGTAAATCTTCCAGTTGAACGTGCTGCTGAATTTCCTCAAGCTGCTCAACCGTCATTTTGAAAATATCGTTGCCAATGGGCATCAAATCGTCTTTTAGCTCATCCCACTCCTGCTGCTGCCGTTTCTGGCGGTGCGCTTCTTCGGTGAGAAACTCAATCTGGGTGGTCAGCCGGTCGATTTTTTGATTCAGTTCCAGCAAGGTTGGCTCTGCGGTTAACGTTTGGGTCATAGCGCTCCTCCTAGGTCCACTTGCCGGCCATTGACATATGGGCGGGGATGGGCATTTCTTTGCCTTTGAGCAGAACATTCCAATAAATCCAGCGGAACATCATTTTGCCCCAATGGTTCATTTCAGATTCCTGCAGCAGCGAGAAGGGGCCAATACCCGGCAGCGGGAACTTGCCCGGCAGCGGTTCAACATCGTAATTAAAATCGATGAGGATGCCTTTGTTAAAGCCGGACTCGATGTAGCAGTTGGCGTGGCCATCAAATTTATGGTTCATTTCCAGGCCGTCAATGTACCGCACAAAGTTTTCTGCAAACACCTCTACGGCAAAGTGGGCCACCGAGCCGGCTTTTGAAGTGGGTAGATTGGCGGCATCGCCCAGAGCAAAAATGTTGTCGTATTTGTTGGAAAGGAAGGTGTGTTTGTCTACCGGAACGTGATTCAGTTCATCACCCAACCCGGAGTGCTCTATTACGTCTGCGCCCATATTTACCGGAATGGTTACCAGTAAATCGTAAGGAACCTCTTCTTCTTCGTAGGAAACCAGCACTTTTTTGTCGGGCGCTACGCTTTCTATCATAAATTCGGGCACCACGTTAATGTTCTTTTCTTCCAGAATGTTGCCCAGCAGTTTTCCGGCGCGGGGTTTGGTGAATGCGCCCGGCAGCGGCGTAACCAGGGTTAAATCCACTTTGTCCCGGATACCCAATTTCTGGAAGTGCCAGTCTGCCAGAAAGATAAATTCCAGCGGAGCCACGGGGCATTTAAAGGGCAATTCCGTGATGTTAACAACCAGCCGGCCCCCTTCCCAGGTGCGTAAATATTTGGCCAGGGCCACGGTGCCGTCGTAGGTGTAAAAATCGTGGATGGATTTGCGCCACTCGCCATCCTGCAGGCCGGGAGTTTCGTCGGGGCGAGGGTGGGTGCCGGTGGCAATGATGAGTACATCGTAATTGAGCACGCGCTTTTCTTTGGCTAACTGGACCTGATTTTTGTCCGGCGCAATCAACTGAATTTCCGAGACAATCATCTCTACCCCGGGCGGAATAAAATCGCGTTTGGGTTTGATGACATCGTTCTGACCGTAAATACCAAAGGGGATAAAGAGGAAGCCCGGTTGGTAATAGTGGGTTTCATTCTGGTCAACAATGGTAATTTTCCACTCATCGCGGTCAAGAATGTGGCTTAATTTATTGACGACCATTGTGCCGGCGGTTCCGGCGCCAAGGACTACCAGTTTTTTCATTATTTTGCTCCTGTAAATACCCCTCACCCCCCAACCCCCTCTCCCAATTTGAGAGAGGGGGAGTCGC
>CAYWSS010000492.1:0-4848 GCA_964460505.1 uncultured Caldilineaceae bacterium
AATATTTTTAAAAAAAGAACGCCGGCCTGTGGGAAAGACAAGCCCTGCTCAAAGCCCGCACCATTGCCGGCAGTCAGGCGGTGGGGCAAAATTTTCTGACTCATGCCAAACCTCTCATTTTTGACAGCCAGGGCGCTCTCCTGCGGGCCGAAATTCACAAACTCAAACAGCGGATTGAAAGAAAGCTGCATAAAAAAGGGCGTAATTGGGGCGAAGTTAAACTGGGGCAGGGTTCCATTAGAGATATTGAATTTGTAACCCAATATCTGCAACTGGCCCACGGCCCCAACGATAAGTTTTACACGCCCACTACCCTCAATGCGCTGACCGGATTGGCCTCTGCCGGGTATTTGCCGCAAGAGGAGTACCGGGTATTGACCGACGGCTATATTTTTTTGCGAACGGTGGAGCACCACCTGCAATTGATGCACTATCGCCAAACCCACACCTTGCCCCGGGAACCGCAGGCGCTCAACAATTTGGCCCGCCGCCTGGGTTTTGAGGGAGCCGGGGCCGGTAAACAATTTAGCGCCCAATATAAACTGCACAGCGCCGTAATCAGAGCTGTGTACCAGCGCCACCTGGCCGGCACCCCGGACACCGCTGCCGGTGAGGTGGCCTCGCAGCCCGATGTTTTGCCGCTGCTGGTGCGAATGCACCCCACCTACGCCACCACCTTTAGCAATGCCGACATTGAGCAGCATGCCCGACTGATTGCAAAACTCAACGACAACACGCTGGTAAAAGTGGAAGCCGTTCCGCTGGAGGGTGATTACTGGCAGGTTAGCATTGTTGGCTACGACTATTTGGGAGTGCTGTCGCTGATTTGCGGGCTGCTGGTCGTGTACGGGCTGGATATTGTGGACGGCAACGTCTTTACCTACGGCCCGTCTCCTACCGCCCTCACAAAGCCGGGCCAGTCTAAACGGACACACCGCAAAGCTCCGCCTCAAAAAAAATTACACCTGCCGGAGCGCAAAATTGTGGATGTGTTCACCGTACGCCCAATCCAGTTGGGAACACGCCCCGAAAAAACAGGTGATAAAACCTGGGCCGCCTATGCCACCAACTTGACCGGCCTGTTTCAACGGCTGCATCAAGGCGACCAGCGCAAAGCGCAGGGTAAGCTGGCCAAACAGGTGGCCGTGGCAGTGCCCCGGCACAGTAATGACTCACCCACCCTCTACCCGGTCGACATTAAAATTGACAACGAGACTTCGGCCCGGCATACTATGCTGCAAATCAGCGCGATGGACACATTTGGATTTCTATACGAATTCACCAACGCCCTGGCGCTGGTCGGTATCAATATTCGCCAGGTAACCGTAGCCACAGAAGGAAACAGCGTGCAGGACATTCTCTACGTGACCGACGCTTATCGAAACAAAATTACCTCGCCGGAAAAACAGCGCGAACTCCGGGCGGCGGCAGTACTCATTAAACACTTTACCCACCTGCTCCCCCGCTCCCCCAATCCAGAAACGGCGCTGCTTCACTTTAGAGAATACGTGGCCCAGCTTTTCACCCGGCCCAACTGGCCCGACGAACTGGCCTCGCTGGAGCAAACCGATGTCCTCGACACGCTGGCCCGCCTGCTGGGTGTCAGTGATTTTCTGTGGAACGATTTTCTACGCATGCAGCACGCCAACCTCTTCCCCCTGGTGCGGGATGTGAATTCGCTGACCGGCAAAACGCCCAAAGCAGAAATACGGGAAGAGCTGGCTATTATTTTGCATAACAGCCCTCGTGGAGCGGAACAGCACACCGCGCTCAATGCGTTTAAAGACCGGGAAATGTTCAGAATCGATATGCGCCGCATTCAAGGCCATATCGAAAAATTTGGGCACTTTTCCGCCGAATTGACCGATTTGGCAGAGATCGTGGTGGAAGCCGCCTACCGGATGGCAGCCAAAACAATGCGCCGCCATTTCGGGTTGCCCCGCCAAAAAAATGGCAGCGATTGCCCGCTGACGGTGTGCGCGCTGGGCAAATGCGGCGGGCGAGAACTGGGCTTTGCCTCCGACATTGAGCTGATGTTTATTTTTGCCTCTCCCGGCCGGACCAGCGGCCCCCGGGTAATTACCGCCAGCGAATTTTTTACCAAAATTGTGCAGGAAGTGAATCGCACCATCCAGACCAAACGGGAAGGCATTTTTGAGCTCGACCTGCGGCTGCGCCCCTACGGCAGCGCGGGCAGCATGTCCGTCTCGATGGATGCGTTTAGAAGCTACTTTGGTCCCGGCGGCGATGCCTGGCCCTACGAGCGACAGGCCTTGGTGAAACTGCGGCCCATTGCCGGCGATTTAAAGTTTGGCCAGCAAATTGTCCGGCTGCGCGACGAACTCATTTACACGGGCGAGCCGTTTGATATTTCTGCCATGCGGGCCATGAGAGAGCGACAGATGAGACATTTGGTCAAGGCCGGCACGCTTCACGCCAAGTTCAGCCCCGGTGCCCTGGTTGACGCGGAATATCTGGTGCAGGGCCTGCAAATTACCTACGGTCACCTTGACCCCAGCCTGCGCCACCCCAATACGCGGGAAACCATGCGGGCGCTGGCCGCTATGAAAATCATCCCCCCCAAAGATTATCCCCGCCTGCAAGAGGCCTACAACTTCCTGCGAAAACTAATCAACGCCCTGCGCATGGTGCGGGGCAACGCCAAAGACCTGACCGTGCCCCCGCCCGATGATGAGGCTTTCGCCTTTCTGGCCCGCCGCCTGGAATATGGCAACAACGTTATCCGCCTGCAAAATGATCTTTACCGGCACACCAGCTATATCCAAAAGCTCAGTCGCCGGTTGTTGGGGTAAGGGTATAAAATTAGCAACAAATTTAATGATTTAAAGGGAATAGATAATGAGTGAACAAATTGATAATTCAAAATTTAGAAAAGCAAAGCTAAAAGAACTGATCTTAAAGCTCCACGCCGGGGCGTCTGAGGAAAGCATCAGACAAGAACTCCTGAATAGTTTAAGTAATATCCCCTACGGCGAAGTGGTTGAAGTGGAACAAGAGCTTATTGAAGAAGGACTGCCGGAAGAAGAAGTTCTGAAATTATGCGATGCTCATTCTGCCGTTTTGCAGGGCACAATTACGTTATGGACATCAAACCAGACCCCGGCCGGGCATCCGGTGGATGTGCTTATTCAGGAAAATGCAGCCCTGAAAAAAGTAGTTGGTGAAACCACAAGAATATTTTCGGCCCTGCCTCAAATAGAAAAAACCCATCTGCAAGCCACCGTTCTGGAACTAACCGGCCTTTTTAATCAACTTATTGATGTGGATAAACATTATCAACGCAAAGAGTATCTTCTTTTCCCGTATCTGGAAAAAGGGGGCATCACCGGCCCGCCAAAGGTAATGTGGGGCAAACATGATGAAATCAGGGATTTGCTGAAGGGCAGCCTTGAAGTTCTGACCACCCCGAAAATTACAAAAAACGACTTGATTGCTTCCGCTGAACTCATCTTGCAGCCCGCCGCCAAAGGTGTGGTTGATATGGTAATTAAAGAAGAGCAAATTCTGTTTCCAATGTTAATGGACGCGCTGTCTGAATTTGATTGGTATGACATTCACAAGCAGTCATTGGAAATAGGATATTGTTTGTACGACCCGCCAATTGAGTGGAAACCGGTGGGGATAAAAACGGAAACAATCACTGAGATGCAAACAGAAGGCGGTAATATTCAATTACCGTCGGGAAGTTTCACCACCGAAGAGTTGCTGGCCATCATGAACACGTTGCCGGTTGATATGACCTTTGTCGACAAAAATGATAAAGTAAAATATTTTTCCCAAAGCAGAGACCGGATTTTTCACAGAAGCAGGGCTATTTTAAATCGCGATGTCAGGCATTGTCATCCGCCGGCAAGTGCCCATATTGTTGATAAAATTCTGGAAGACTTTAAGAGTGGAAAGCAAGACCGGGCCCCATTCTGGATTAACCTGCGCGGCAAGTTTGTTCACATTGAATATTTCGCTTTGCGCAATGAAAACGGCGAATATCTGGGCACGATCGAGGTTTCTCAAGACCTCACCGATTACCGGCAACTGGAAGGTGAGCGGCGAATATTATCGTATGAATAACGTAGAAAAGCGCCGCAGGCCGGGGGTAAGTTCCCCCAACACCTTCCCCTTCTGCCTCAAATGAACCACAACCATATGAATAAGGGACAATAAAAATGAGCAGTGATTTAGTGATAACCCCCAAAACAAAAGTATTAGAATTAATTGAAGCCTACCCGCAGTTAGAAAGTGTACTCATTCAATATGCGCCCGCGTTTAAGAAATTGCAGAATCCGGTGCTGAGAAGAACTGTGGCCAAGGTGGCCACATTGCAACAAGCCGCCTCAATTGGCAACGTAAAGGTTGAAGATTTAATTAACCATTTACGGCAGAAGGTAGGCCAGGACCTGCTTTCCGGTGCTTCGTCCACCGAGTACACCACTCAAAAACCTGACTGGTTTTCTGAAGCGTTGATAGAGACAGAATTTAGCGCCTCGGAAATGTTGGCTGCCGGCGAGCAGCCGATTAACCAGGTCATTGCCGATTTAAACAACATGAGCAATGACAAGATATATAAACTTGTGGCCCCTTTTTTGCCGGCTCCACTCATCGACAAAGCGACCAGTCTGGAAATAAAGCACTGGGTCAAAAAAATCAGTGACGGGGAGTTTTATATCTATTTTTATAAAGGTTAAAAGTATTTTCTCAATTTTTCGGGGTGGGTAGTGGTGGAATCCAAGCCTTTAGGTTTGTTAGGCATCAAACCTAAAGGTTTAGACTCCTGTCCCCCCCTTTTTTGAGATGATACGGCTAAAAGGTCAATTTATGCGAGTACTGAAA
>CAYWSS010000493.1:0-4838 GCA_964460505.1 uncultured Caldilineaceae bacterium
AGTTAAGTCCTCCCCCCTCCTGAGGGGGGAGTTAGAGGGGGGTAAGTAGTTACGCTGCTTTTATATCACTTATCAAAGCAGACACACTCTCTTTAGTGGTGTCCCACGAGCACATAAAGCGCGCCCCGCCGGCTCCGATAAACGTATAAAAATGCCACCCCTGTTTGTGCAAATGTTCGATGACCGGCGGCGGCATCTCTACAAATACAGAATTGGCTTGTTGCGGGAACATAATGCTGATACCGGGGATTTTCTGCAATTTATGGGCCAAATCAGCGGCGCGCTGGTTGGCGTTTCCGGCGTTTTTTAGCCACACATCGTTTTCCAGCAGACCCAGCCACGGCGCTGACAGGAATCTCATTTTTGAAGCCAACTGCCCCGCCTGTTTGCAGCGATAGTCAAAATCTTCGGCCTGCTCTTTGCGAAAGAAGATAATGACCTCGCCTACGGACAGCCCGTTTTTGGTGCCGCCAAAACATAAAACATCCACCCCACACTGCCAGGTGATGGCCTTTGGTTTTACATTGAGCGCTGCCACAGCGTTGGCAAACCGCGCGCCATCCATGTGAATTTTCAGCGAGTGTTTATCGGCCACATTGCGTATTTCCAGCAATTCGTCTTTGGCGTACACGGTACCCACTTCCGTGGCCTGAGTCAGGCTGACAACCTTGGGTTTGGGGTAATGAATATCTGACCGTTTTTTAACCAGTTGCTCAATGGCATCCGGCGTCAGCTTGCCGTTGTCGCCTTCGGCCGGCAAAATTTTGGAACCGTTGGAGAAAAATTCCGGCGCGCCGCACTCATCCGTTTCCACATGGGCTAATCCGTGGCAAATGATGCTGTGGTACGATTGGCACAGCGACGACAACGCCAGCGAATTGGCCGCCGTGCCGTTGAACACAAAATAGACTTCGCAATCAATCTCAAACAATTCACGCAGCCGGTTACTGACTTTGGTTGTCCAGGGGTCGTCGCCGTAGGCCACTTCGTGGCGCTCGTTGGCCTTTGCGGTGTAATCAAGGGCTTCCGGGCACATCCCGGAATAGTTGTCGCTGGCAAATTGTTGGGTTTTGCGGTTCATCAGCGGATACCTCCAAAAGGTTTTGGTGAATATCCGTATTTTACCACAATAGTAATATTCCAGGCACAATTAACCCGGCGTTCAAAAGGTTTGTGACAGGATTAGCAAACCAAATCCACTGATGATGGTGCCGGAAATCCGGTTGACCCACTGCAATCCAGAGGTGTCAAACTTGTTTTGAAATAAGCTGACAACGCCGCTCAATGTTAGCCACCAAAAAGCCGAACCCAGAAATACACCGGCGACCAAAACCGTTGCGGAGAGATAGTTGGCTCCGCTGCCGGCCAATCCCAGTCCGGCAAAAATTGCCGCAAACGACAGGATTGTGGCCGGGTTGGCTAACGTCAGAGCAAATGTTGAGGCAAACGCCGCCGGCAGGTTTTTCCCTGACGTAGCATTTGCTTCCGGCATTGGGCGAGGGGCCAACAGCGTTTTTATCCCCAGATAGCACAAAAACAACCCGCCCACCAATTTAAGCCAGAACTGCCGGCTAATTAAAAACATTGAAATAAAAGTTAGTCCAAAACCGGCCACGGAGCCGTAAAATGCGTCGGCAGTGGCCGCTCCCAACCCGGAAAGTAACCCATTTGTACGGCCAAAGGCCAATGTGCGTCTGATACACAAGACACCAATAGGCCCAACCGGAGCTGCAATTGAAAAGCCAATAATCAGTCCTTTGAAAAAAAACATTATGTTCACTTCCCTGTTGCCTAAATTGAATTTTGATGCTATAGTTTTTCGCTTGTGCAGCTTAGGAATGGTGCGTAAATAACTTACCCAATTGGGGCCGGCAACATATTGCGTATTGCGTGTTACGTACTCCGTAAAGAGCAAAATTATACGCAACACTTGCGCCGGACCCCTGCGGGTCAGTGCAGGTGTACGCAGTACGCAATACTGAGAAAATGGGTAAGTTAATTAATTCCCGTTTCTTAGTTTATTAGACTATGCCGCTAAAATAAATAGTCAGACCAAAGTATAATTGGTTTTTGGTGGCATTTTATAAACTGAATTGCAAAAATACCTTGGAAAATAAAAAATTGTTGGATAACGCCGGCCGGCAAATCTTGACTGCGCTTCAGGAAGATGCGCGGCTGTCATTTGTTGAGCTTGGCAAAAGGGCAGGGTTATCTCCGCCGGCGGTTGCTGAGCGTGTGCGCCGAATGGAAGAGGCCGGTATTATTACCGGGTATCGGGTAGAAGTTTCCTGCCAGGCGGTAGGGGTGCCAATTACGGCCTTCATTCGGGTTCAAACCACCAGCAAGCAGTATCCGGCCTTGGTATCGCTGGTGGAAAACCTGCCGGAAGCCCGCGAGTGCCATCACCTGGCGGGGGCCGATGCTTTTATTATAAAGGTCGTGGCCGGCTCAATTTCTCACCTGGAGGCACTGATTGGCCGGGTGAGCGGTTTTGGCCCAACTACGACATCCATTGTCTTGTCTTCGCCGGTAACCGGGCAACCGCTTACTCAACTGGCCGTTAAGGGCAATGAACATAGTTAGCCGCCTTGTTTTTGCCAATCAAACGGCACAAGGGTATAATTTCTCGTCAGCTTATTAAAGGAATCAAACTTCTAGAATAGAGGATAGTGTAGTATGCCTAAAAGAACGTATCAACCAAAACGCCGCCGTCGCGCGCGTGTACATGGCTTCCGGGCCAGAATGGCTACCAGCGGTGGCCGCAGAGTGCTCAAAGCTCGCCGCGCCCGTGGCCGCATCTCGCTGGCAGTGCAGCGGGTTCACCCCAAACGCACCAACTGGAATGCGGACTGAGTGTGACGGACAGTAATCAGTGGCCGGTATTTAGATAGAATTTTTTCGTTTGAATTCCGGCAACCGGGCGCATCCGGGATTTCAGGAAATCTGGACAAACAAGGGGAGATACGGGGGCAACTACCCCCCCACGCCCCCGGCCCTCCAAAAATTCCGGGCGCACCCCAACCACTGATTACTGGCATTTTCTTTTCACGGATGAAGCGAAAGTACCGATTACGCCGCAACGTAGATTTTCAGCGGGTGCGGCATATTGGAAAATCAAATGCCAGCCCCCTTTTGGTGCTGGCATTTCTACAGAATAATCTGGACCACAGCCGCTTTGGATTTGTCGCCAGCAAGCGATTGGGCAACGCGGTTCAGCGTAACAAAATCAAACGAAGAATGCGTGAGGCCGTCAGGCTGCGGATGTTGCACATTAAGCCGGGAGTAGACATAGTTTTTATCGCTCGTAAGTATGCCATAACAGCCTCTTACACAGAGTTAGCCCAATCACTGGAGCAGTTGCTGAAAACGGCTGATTTGTGGCTGAAATTGGATAAAAATAAATGAAAACCATTGCCCTGGCAATCATTCGATTTTATCAAAAATTTATATCACGAAATTTGCCGTCTGCCTGCCGGTTTTATCCCACCTGTTCCCATTACGGGTACGGAGCCATTGAAAAACACGGTTTCTTTAAAGGGGGCTGGATGGCGATTATGCGTATTGGCCGGTGCCATCCATTTCATCCCGGCGGGCACGACCCCGTACCCGACGAATTTGAATGGGGAATACCGTGGCGAAGACACGAAATTGGCCGGGAAAAAGAAGTTTAACTGTTGGAATTTAGAACCTGAAGGGTAACTTTAACTGAATTGCCCCCCCAGGTTAGGAGATAATTACGAGATTGCGCGTTTATAATTTAAAGTTGTTAGCTTTGCCCGTATTTGTTTTGGGGTTGATTACATTTTTGGTTATCAATCAACCGGCCGGGGCAGCCCCGCCCACCAATAACCCGGATATCGGGAATGTAGCTCAGGAATCAGAAGTAACTCTGAAAAAACAGGCCAGTGCCGATGTTGTTATATTGGGGCAACCTGTTACCTTTACCTTAACTATCAACAACCAGAGCAGCGAAACTGTTTTGCCCGAATTAGTTGACACCTTGCCGGATATACTTGATGGCCTGTCTTTGCAAGGCGATACCGTTACCGCCACGGTAGGAATTGCCACTGCCGGTGAAGAAAACCAGCTTTTCTGGACGGGAACTCTGGAGCCGGGCGAAAAAGCGGTTATTAAATACCAGGCTATCCCTCCCACAACTTCCTCCGCAGGGCAGACGCTCACTAACTTGGCCGTACTTAATGTAGGCAACTCAACGCTGGAAGCATCGGCAAGCATTTCCACCCAAGCCCCGGAACTTGGGCTGTGGAGTGGGTTTATTAATTTTATTGCCAAGGCGCTGGTCTTTTTTGATAAAGTCTTGAGTTCAATTAGTATGCCTTACGCTTTTGGTTTTGCAATTATTCTTTTCACGTTGCTGGTTAGAGGGGCAACTTTTCCGCTGAATATGCAGCAAATCAAATCGTCCAAGGCCATGCAGGAATTGCAGCCGCAGCTCAAGGCGCTACAGGAAAAACACAAAAACGACCGGGAAAAGCTGGCGCAAGAGCAAATGAAGATGTACAAGGAAGCCGGCGTGAATCCACTGGGAGGCTGTCTGCCGATGCTGGTGCAAATGCCTATTTGGTTTGCTCTGTACCGGTCCCTAATCCAGCTTTCCAGAGAAGGTTTGTTGAACGAAGGTTTCTTCTGGATTCCCAGCCTGGCGGGACCCGTTGCCGACCGGGGGGGCGGTATCGGCTGGTTGTGGCCGCTGCCGCCGTCTATCGGCTGGCCCCGTCGCCCTGGCCGCCCAGGTTTTCCCGGGCTTCTGGGGGGGTGGCACTATATTTGTCGAAAAATAAAACACACCCCGCACCGCCCACTGACAGCACATAAAT
>CAYWSS010000494.1:0-4833 GCA_964460505.1 uncultured Caldilineaceae bacterium
CTTCCTGTCAAGCGTGACCCACCGGGGTGTGGGTGGAGGTGGGGGTGGGTGGAGTCCATGGTGTAAAAGTGGCGGTGGGGGGCGATACGTAGGCAACCATCGAGACGGTGCTTACCCCCAGGGCATCGGCCAGGTTGACCACGTTTTTTATTTCTTCATCCACCGGCCCGCGATTGGTGCGAATCATGCGTTCGGCGACCAACGAAACGTATTGGGCCTTGTTGGGCACATTCAACCGGTTCAGAATTTCATTGACCCGCTCCAGGTCGTTATATTCGGCAAAGTCCGAAGCGGCCATGATTACAACTTCGTCGGCATACTCTTCGGACAAATCCGATACACGGGCGTTTACAAATTTAGACGGGAGCGCCACCCAGGTGATAGCCAGCCCACATAAAATGGCCAGCAAACAGGCAAACGGCGTAACGGAAACCAGAATCAATATCCGGCGGTCTATTCCGCGTCTTTTCTTTCGTTTTTTCGTCGCCATACCTTCGCTACAAACTCTTTACTCTCGCACCGCCACACTATTTAAAGATAAAAATGACAATGCACCTAACCTAAAAACAAAACCCGTTATTCAAAATTAAAGGCCGCCTCCTTGAATGTTAGAGGTGGCCCCACCGTTTTAGGTGGACGAAAGTGAACTCGCCCTTAGTACATAATTTTGAAAACTGTTATAATAAATGCCGGAGGTGGGAATCGAACCCACAAGGATTTCTCCACGCGAGTTTGAGTCGCGCGCGTCTGCCAATTCCGCCACTCCGGCTGGTCTTATCAGTCCGTTTAATACGGTTGGTAAGTATAAACGATGTAAGAATATACGTCAAATTGCCTAGGCCAAATGATTCAGTGCCGGCTGTTTTTTATTTATGGATGAATCTCGCACCATCAGAGAAGCTCAAAACGGAAACCTGCCGGCCTTTAACCGGTTGGTCATGGCCTATCAGGGCATGGCTTACAACGTGGCCTTTCGGGTAACCGGCAATGAAGAAACCGCCGCCGATGCCTGTCAGGATGGTTTTTTGAAGGCTTACAAGGCTATCAAACAGTACAGGGGCGGCTCGTTTAAAAGCTGGCTTTTGCGCATTATCACCAACACCTGTTACGATCATGTCCGCTACAAAAACCGCCGGCCGACCACCTTGCTGGAAGATATAACCGCAAACCCCGACGACCACAGCACCAACTTAATCAGTGAAGATGAGCGCCCCGAAGAACACGTGCTGCGCGGCGAACTCAACGATTTGCTGCAGCTTGCCATCAACCAACTGCCGGAAGATCAGCGGGTGGTGTTGGTGTTGAGCGACGTGCAGGGCTTATCTTACCAGGAAATTTCAGAGGTCATCAACCAGCCGCTGGGCACGGTAAAATCCCGGCTCAGTCGAGCGCGTCGCCGCCTGCGCGACCGGCTATTAGCGCAAAAGGAACTTTTGCCCGGCCAGTATCGTCTAAAAGACAAGAAGCAATAAGTGTAGTAACCATGTCTAATAATGTAGAGCATCAACCGAATATCGAAGAGATTAAAGACTTGCTCTCCCCTTATCTGGATGGCGAGGTTACGAAAGCCGAGCGGGAGAGGGTGGAACAATCCCTCGCCGGCTCCCCTGAACTTCGAGAGGAGTTGGAGACATTGCGGCAAACCGTGGCGTTGCTGTCAACCTTGCCAAAAATGAGTGCGCTGCGTCCCTTCACCCTGACCGAAGCTGATGTTGCGCCGGTTGTTGAGGCGGCTACGCCCAGAAAAAGATCGTGGTGGCCAGACTGGCCGGCCTGGGCCGGAGGATTAGCTATGATGGCCGCGGCGGCGATTTGTGTGTTTGCCGCCGGTGGCGTTTTCTTAAGCGGCAGACTTGGCGGTGGAGCGATGGCTCCCGCTCCTGCGGAAATTGCGAGGCAACAAGAGGCCGCACCTGCGTCGGAAACAGCGATGGATGCTGTGGCTAATGAAGCGGAAATGCCGGCTGAAGAAAAGCTGGAAAAGGCCGAAGCAGAAAGTCGACTGGAAGAAGAATCGGGGGCAGATATTGTTGAGGAAGCGCAGGAAGAATCCGTGTTAGCGATTAATCCAACGCTGGAGCGCGCGGGTGAAGAGGAAACAGCGAAGGAGAGCGCAGGGGCAGAAGAGTCCGCTTCGGAAGCCGAGCCTGAGTTGGAAGCCGAAATCATGGAAGATGCGGATCAGGGCTTTGGTGGAGATGAGGAGTCTGTTGGCGCTGCCGAAACAGAAGAAGGTTATGCCGGAGAAACAGACGACACCGCAATGATGGCCGCGCCGGCAGAAAATGGCAAGGTGACGGGTGCGGCCAAAAGTGCAGCCGAAGAAGAGAAGGCGCTGCCGGCCGCCTCGGCTACGCCCGCACCGACCATGGTTCCCCCCGCGCTGGCCGGTGGGGCAACAGATGAAGAAGCAATGCCGGCGGGCGAAGCGGCGACAGACAGCAATACAGCTCCCGCGCCAGAATCTACGGAAACAGAATCAATGGAAGCTCCGGCAGTAAAAGAAGAATCGGCCCGGCAAGCAGATGCCCCACAGCCGCAACCGGCTGCAACCGCCACCCCTGCCCCTGGCCCAACAGATTCCCCCTCACCGGCACCGCCGCTTGCAACGGCTGCGCCACAGCCTACGTTGGTAGCGCAAGTTACGCCCCCCCCCCAGCCTGCCGCAGGGGTAGCCCCAACTGCGGCCTTGCCCCCGCCAGAGTCGGTTACCCCGGAGTCAACCGAAACTCCTGAAGCACCGGGATTGCCAGGCTGGATTATCTGGCTTATTGCGCTGATGGGAGTAGGTGTTATAGGGGTGGCCGTTATAATTGGCTGGTTGCTCCTGAAAAGTGCTAAAGGCAATTAGGGTTACGATTTCTCCGGCAGATGGCGCCAGGCCGGGTGCAGATTTACGATTTTCGATTTATTTTCTCCGGCCGGGTCTATAAGATTTTGTTTCACTCCCCAAGCGGGTAACGACTGCGCCAAAAAATTTTCCACTTTGAACATCCCCTTTTATCCGTGGTTGACTTTTGATAGAAAACTATTAAAATGCAGATAAATGGGCATAATTGTGTCTCATTATGTATTTTTTACCTCAAACGTTACGGCAAAATTAACCTCCAAAAACCTCGTGGGAATATCATGGTAAAACCTAACATTCTTGTAGTTGACAGCGATGAAGGCTTTGGATTTATGCTCAGGGAAGGGTTGCAAAATTCCGGACAGTATGTGGCCACCTGCGTTCATACCGGCAGCGATGCCCTGCAATCGATTGTTGAGCAAACCTTTGACCTGGTAATTATCGATGTGGCGTTAACCGATATGAAACCGACAACTCTGATTAAGGGTATTCGCGATGCCAACCGCGATATGAAAATAATGATGATTCCCCCGATAGGTCAGGATTTACCCAAAGTATTTAAAAAGATTAAAATCAATGGTGTTTTGCCCAAACCCTTCTTTGTGGGTGATTTGCCGGATATTGTTGATAAAGCAATGGGGCGAACCCGTCCTCGCCCGCCGCAGGCACCTGTACAGATAGCCTCACTGGCACCCGCAGCCAGCGGAACTTCACCGGCGAAAAAGCGATCCAAATCGGCCACGAGTCTCCCCACTTCGGCTTCTGCTGCAACGGCGGATGGCCCTGATCCGGCAGCGATGCAGGCGCAGGTTGTCCCTTATGAAACCATTAGATTTATGAGAGCCAGTGAATCTGAGATTTTACGCTTACTAGGGGATTTAAATAGAGAAGTCCGCGCCGAGGCAATATTATTGGTGGCCGGCACAGATTTAATTGCCAACTCAGGTATTTTGGGACGCGCCGAGTGCGAAGAACTGGCCATATTGGTGGCCCAAAGTTCTCAAGCGGCCGCCCATGCCGCCGCTTTTTTGGGCGAACGGGATGGGCGCTTTACGCAAAGCCTGCACGAAGGGGGGTCCTATCGCCTTTATACCCTGACCCTGACAGATGGTATTTTGCTCTCGTTAGCCCTTAGCACCAATGTACCGCTGGGGATGATTAGACACCAGAGCCGCCAGATTGCGGAACAACTGTCCAAATATATCATTTAATTCCAGATTCAATAAACATCCCTGCCTGCAAACACAAAACGTGATTTCTTCAACAAAATAGTTATCCCCAAATTATCCTCATAGTTATCCTCGTGCTATCACCGTAATAATCAAGATTATCAACATTTTATCCACAAGTTAAATCTTACTCACCATAATGTTTCTTAAAACACGAAATATTCTCTGTTTTTTTAAGGTGAAGCTATTGCATGAGCCACTCAGGTTTGATAAAATGCTATTCACTTTGTAGCTGTTTTACAATCTCTTAGTAAAATTTTATTGTTCATACCAATACTTTCACCCGCAAGTGTCACGTAGGGAGAGGTTTCTTAGGAAATCTAATTTGGCCACAATTCTTTTGCCACAAGCTCCACCCTTATCCTCAACCGAATTTCGGTATACCCAACGCACCTTCTTGGGAGACAGCAAGATAAGTTAATTTTGCCGGGGTGCTACACTTGTTAAGGCCGCCTTGGGGTTTTCCCTGAACCCCAAACTAGCATCATCCAGACAAATATTCCAAATCAGGCTTGCGTTCAATATCCTTGTTACCGGCAGAGCGCAAGTAATGGTGTATTTTTGTCTCTTTTTGTCAGGATGCAGGAAATTAATCTGCCGACGTTATCTTGGTCGACATCAGTGAAGGTTCTCTAATTTTGGTGTAACTACTTACCCCCCCCTCTCCTCCCCCCCACGCACCGGGGGGGGGGGGGGGGGGGGGGGAGCGACAACACACGCGGGCACCGCTTGAGAGTACGCGGGGTGCGATATTTG
>CAYWSS010000495.1:0-4823 GCA_964460505.1 uncultured Caldilineaceae bacterium
CGAAAATTGTAAACCTGTCTTTTGCTTCATTTTGGCCGAATGAAACGATGCCGAAGATTCGCCACATGCCGGTTTGGTTGTGTATAATTTCAAGCAGGGTCAGATAATAGTACAAATTTTTGCATATCCCCAATCATAATCCACATTCACAGGGCAAATTGCTCTCAATACGTTATAGGCGTAGCCGGACATGAAGAATTCCGAGCAAGACACCATCAAGCTTATTGTTCTATCCGGGTTGCCGTGTACGGGTAAAAGCAGTGTGGCCGATGCTTTGGGCCATCAACTTGGCATCCCGGTTTTTTCAAGGGATTGGCTGTCGGCAACGTTGCGCCGCTCCGGATTAAGCAAAAATCATAGCGAGCAGTTACTGGGTTATACCGCCTACGAGATTTTAACCACGCTTGCCCAGCGGCAGTTAAGTTTGGGTCAATCGGCCATTCTCGACAGCGTAGTCGGCATGGAGTCTACGCGCAGAAGCTGGCGTAATCTGGCAGCCGCCTACCGGGCCAAATGGGCCGTCATCGAGTGCATCTGCTCAGATGAACACCTGCACCGCACCCGCCTGGCCTCTCGCCGGCACAGCATCCCCGGCAGAATTCCGATGGAATGGTTTGAGATTGAGCGCGTAAAAATTCATTTTGAGCCGTGGCAGGATGAACGATTGATTCTGGATACTGTTCATCCTCTTGAAAAAAATATTATGGACGCGCTCGACTATATTGTTGGCGCTCACACTCGCCCCGGCCAAACAAAAGCGGGCATTTAACAAAAAAGGACAGGTTTGGCTGCAAGAGCGCCAAAACCTGCCCTTTTTTTATCGAAGGGTTAGATCAGGTTTAAGAACTGTTCGTAGGCCTGCCCCCAATCGTCACGGTTTTCCGGGTAATAGCTTTCCACGGGAAAGGATTTTTGCACAATTTCGCGCCCCTCATTTAAAGAGCTAATCTGCCCAATTGCCAGCATTTGCAGCAAAATATTACCGATGGCCGTAGCCTCGATAGGCCCCGTGACTACTCGGCGCTGCATGGCATTGGCCGCAAATTGATTAAGGAGCTTGTTCTGCGTGCCCCCGCCCACAATGTGAATAATCTCGGTGGGCCGGCCGGTCAAGGCTTCCAGTTTTTCCAGCACCCACCGATATTTTAAAGCCAGACTTTCCAGCGCCACGCGGATAACCTCGCCTTTGCCGGTGGGCGCCGTTTGCCCGGTTCGCTCACAATAGTGACGGATTCGGGCAGCCATATCGCCGGGTGACAGGAACAGGTCATCATCCGGATCGATCATGGCCATAAATGAGGGGGCCTGGGCCGCCATTTCTGCGAGCGAGGCAAAGGAATGTTCCTCTCCCTGCTGGGCCCAAATCCGGCGACATTCCTGCACAATCCACAACCCGCCAAGGTTTTTCAACAGCCGGATTGTGTTTTCAACGCCCCCTTCGTTGGTAACGTTTGCGGCCAGACTGTCCTGGTTAATTACCGGAGCGGCAAGTTCTACCCCCAACAAAGACCACGTTCCCGAACTGAGATAAGCAAAATTCCCGGCATCAGCATTTGATACCGGCACTGCCGCCACCGCGCTGGCTGTATCGTGCGTACCGGGAGCAATGACCGGCACATTGCTGCCGAGGCCGGCCTCGCTTGCCAAAAAAGGCAGCAGCGGGCCAATTGCACTGCCCGGCTGAATCACCTCCTGAAAAATATGTGTTGGAATATCGAGGCCGGCCAGCAGCGACACAGCCCAGCCATTTTCCTGCATATTGTAACATTGGCTGGTGCTGGCAATGGTGTATTCGCACGATTTCCGGCCGGTAAACCAGTAGTTGAACAAATCAGGCATAAACAGCAGGCAATCCGCGGCGTCCAGTATTGGCGATTTTTTCTGAACCATCGCCACCAGTTGAAACAGCGAGTTGATTTGCATAAATTGGATGCCGGTGTGCCGGAACACCTCATCGCGGGGCACCACCGCAAATGCCTGTTCCAACATCCCATCGGTGCGGTTATCGCGATAATGAAACGGGTTGCCAAGCAACGCTCCGGTTTTATCGAGCAGGCCAAAATCCACGCCCCAGGTGTCTACCCCCAGAGCCGCCAGCCGGCCCTTACACTGACCGGCAGCTTTTCCCAGACCCGTCTTCATTTCCGAGAATAGCGAGAGCACATTCCAGTGCAAAGAATCAATGACCCGGACAGGGCCGTTAGAAAACCGGTGTATTTCCTCCAGCAAAAGGCGTTCGCCATCAAAACGGCCAATGACCGCCCGCCCGCTGGATGCCCCCAGATCAAAGGCTAAATAGTTACTGGTTTCTGTCATTTTCTTCTCTCAAAAAGGCATTGTCAGGAGTTAGGGATCGGGAGTTAGGAGTTAGGAAAAATCTTTTTCCCTAATTCCCAACTCCTAACCCCTGTTTTAATATTTTCCGTACAAAGGCCCAAAGTTGGCGCAGGCGCGGAAATCGGCGTTTTGTGGCTCCATAGCGCCAAAGGCGGCCCACACGCTGGGGCGGAACACTTTTTCTTCCGGCACGTTGTGCATATAAACCGGAATACGCAACATCGAGGCCAGCGTCATCAAATCACTGCCGATGTGGCCGTAACTAATGGCACCGTGGTTGGCTCCCCAGTTGGCCATCACCGTGTACACGTCGCGGAAGGGGCCGCTGCCGGTTACGGTTGGCCCAAACCAGGTGGTGGGCCAGGTAGGATTGGTGCGGTCATCCAACACGTCGTGGACTTCGTCCGGCAGGTCGATGGTGTAACCCTCGGCAATTTGCAGCGCCGGGCCAAGCCCTTTTATCAGGTTGATGCGGCTCATAGTTACCGGCATGCCGCCCACGGTTTTAAAGCGGGTAGACCAGCCGCCGCCCCGAAAATATTCCACCATCGAGGTGTGCCAGGTAACGGCATCCAGGCAGGCTGCCACTTCATCCGGCGTAATTTCCCAGTAAGGTTTCATCACCGGTTTTCCACCAACCGACTGCTGCCCGGTGCCATCAAGCGTGGTTGGGCCGGAATTAATCAGGTGCAAGATACCACCTTCGGCTAATCCGGTCAACTCGTGGCCGGTCACGCGCTTAACGGCGTCGGGACTCCAGTAGGTGCGCACATCAGAGAAAATCTGGGCGGTGCCGGTCAGCAGATGGCCAAGCAGCATGGTGATACCGTTCAAAAAATCGTTTTCGGTGGCCACAATGTACGGCTGCCGGATACCGTTCCAATCGAATGACGTATTCAGAATGGCCTCCATAAAATCGCCGTTGGGCAGATGGTCTGTCCATTGGCGCTGTCCCTGAAATCCGGCGGCGATGGCGTTGTGCCCCAACGCCTCTTCGCCAAAACCCAGTTCGGCCAGCCTGGGATTACCCACCATCAAATCGCGGGTAATCAGGGCCATTTTCACCGAAAATTCCCAGGACTTATCCTTTTGTTCCCGGCTGTGCCGCATTTCGGACGGGTTGTAATCTTTGCCCTCGGGGCAATTTTCCTTGACCCAGGCCAATGCCGTTTTAAATTCCTTGGAGTCGTAAATTTCTTCGTGGACCCGGCGCACAAACTCGGTCATATCAATGCTTTCCGAGCGCATCCCCAAATAGGATTCCAGGAAAGCGGGGTCAACAATAGAACCGGCAATGCCCATCGACGTGCCGCCCATGCCCAGGTATGATTTGCCGCGCACGGTGGCCACGGTTAATCCCGCGCGGGTAAATTGCAGCAGTTTTTCGGCTACATCCTCAGGAATAGATTTGTCATCCAAATCCTGCACATCGCGGCCATAAATGCTAAAGGCGGGCAACCCTTTCTGGCTGTGCCCGGCCAACACCGCCGCCAGATAAACCGCACCGGGACGCTCGGTGCCGTTAAAGCCCCACACCGCTTTGGGGATAAGCGGGTCCATATCCATCGTCTCCGCCCCGTAGCACCAGCACGGTGTAACCGTAATAGAAAGGCCAACACCCTCTTTCTTGAATTTCTCCGCGCATGCCGCCGACTCGGCCACCCGGCCAATGGTGCTGCCGGCGATGACACATTCGACCGGCAAGCCGTTGGCGTGACGCAAATTCTCGGTGATGAGGTTGGCCACGGCGCGGGCCATGTCCATTGTTTGCTGCTCCAGCGACTCCCGCACGCCGCCCAGCCGCCCATCAATGGTGGGGCGGATGCCGACTTTGGGCATGTCGCCCACCAGCCGGTTTTGGGGTGGGTTTATTTTGATGCTTGCTACATTTGCCATTTTTTGTTCTCCCTTGAAAATAGACGAATGTGCGAATGGCGAATAAACGCTATTTTCATCACTCGTTGCAGTATCGCAGATTCGGTTAGCCTTCTGTGAAAATACGGTTTGTAGTCAGGCGCGTAACAGAGCGGCGTGCCGGCCGGCTTCACTCCACTGCGTTGCGTGACCCACTACGAGCTATTTTTTATCCACCAAAATAGCTTCAATATCGGCTTGCATGGTACTGCTGCGTGGGATAGGGCCGGGTAAACATAGATTTTATGGTGAGCGTGCGCCCGTAAAATCGGGCATCCCAGAGTTGTTGCCCCTGAAACGACAGCACCGTAATCTCACCGACCTGATTTTTGAGGCGCACAGCGTGAACGCCGGTATCAAAAATAAATATGGAGGCAGTCAGGCCGCTGTATTTGGCCAGAATCTTTTCAGTTTCGGTAAAGAAGTTTTTTTGTAAATGGATGGTGGCGTCCGGAGACATAATTCCTCAGCTATTTTGAGAAGTTTTTAGCTAGTGGAAATGATACAAAATACGTAATACGTATTTTGTGCTTCGTATTTACGTGATATGTGCCGGCTTACAACGGTTAGCT
>CAYWSS010000496.1:0-4821 GCA_964460505.1 uncultured Caldilineaceae bacterium
TGAAATCCTCTCTCCTCCTCATCACATATGCGGTATAGTACCCTGCAACATTTGCGTTGCGCTTGCGGCAAGAATCACTTATTCATTATTCATTGTTCATTGTTAATTTGCGGCTTGCCGCGCTATGCTATAGGAGGAAGTACTGGATGATTGAGTATAGATATTTGCAGCCGGAAAATGCGCGGGCCGCAGCCGAAATTCATATAGACGGACAGCCCGGCACAATACTTACCCGGTTGGGCCGTTCGTTTTTAGCTCGATTATATTATGCAATGTGCGTATCAGAATGGGCAGATGCTTTTGGGGTTTTTGACGATGGCCGATTGGTAGGTATGGCCGCCACTGCCGTTTCCAGCGACCACTTTTTCTCGGAATTTAAGCGGAAACATTTGTGGCGCGTGGCAATACCCTCGGCCTTTGCAGCCCTTAAAGACCCAAAAATTGTTGCCGGTATCATTGAGGGCTGGAAATATACCGACCATGCCGAAAATCCGGAGCGGGAATGTGACGTGCTTTTTTTAGGGGTTATCAAAGCGTACCGGCGCCATGGGTTGGCCCCGGAACTGGTGCGCCACATGTTTGGTTGGGCTAATGAAATTGGCTTGGAGTCATCCACATTTATGGTTGACAAGCGTAATCGCCCCATGCGATGGATGGTGAGCCAACTCAATGAATTGACAGTTGCCCGCGAATTTGAAGCGTATGGCCGCACAATGGTGTTGTATCGGGTGCCAATTGCGGCTAACCAAACCGACGCAAAAATGCCGCTGGGTCAACCGCACACACGCGCCCACAACTACTTAAAAATAGGAGAAGCATCTTGACTCTGGCTATTTCCTTTGACGATGTTAAATCGGCGGCGCAGCAGATTGCCGGGGTTGCCAACCGAACCCCAATTATTACGTCTCGCACATTCAACCAACAGGCGGGCTGTGAAGTATACTTTAAATGTGAAAATATGCAGCGCATTGGCGCGTTTAAATTCAGGGGCGCTTATAACGCGCTGTCACGGTTAAGCGCTGCCCGGAAATCCAAAGGGGTTGTCACCCACTCATCGGGCAACCATGCGCAGGGGGTGGCGCTGGCGGCCAGGCTGCTGGGTATCTCTGCCACCATTGTTATGCCCACCGACGCCCCCGCCAGCAAGTTGGCAGCTACCAGAGGTTACGGAGCCGAGGTTGTTTTGTACGACCGCCGGGTGAAAGACCGCGAAGAACTTTCTGCCCAGATTGAGCAAGAGCGTGGCCTTACCCTGGTGCCTCCCTATGACCACCCACATATTATGGCCGGGCAGGGGACAGCAGCCCTGGAATTACTGGAAGATGTACCCAATCTGGATGTTCTGATTGCCCCGGTAGGCGGCGGTGGTTTGTTAAGCGGATGCGCTACCGCAGCCAGGGCTATTGCCCCCAATATTCGGGTTTTTGGCGTGGAAACGGAAACTTCTGATGATTGGTGGCAATCGTTTCAAACGGGGGAGCGGGTTAGAATTCCCCCGCCCGACACCATCGCCGACGGTATTCGCACTCAGCAGCCCGGCAAGCTCACATTTCCGGTTATCCGTAAGACTGTGGAAGAGATTTTGTTGGTCAGTGATGAGCAGGTGATTGAAACGCTCCGTTATATTTTGACCCGAATGAAGATATTGGCCGAACCCACAGGGGCCGTGGCCCCGGCTGCAATATTCCACAAAATTCTTCATGTGCCGGGCAAAAAAGTAGGCGTGATAATTTCCGGGGGAAATGTAGATACGGAACTGTTGGCGCAACTGCTTGCAATGCCGGCTCCATCTACCTGACAATATAAAGACCTCAAAGGTTTAAAAAACCTTTGAGGTCTGGCTTGTTTGTTTGAAACCCCCTCTAATTATTTGGCTGCCAGTTCTTCTTTCAGGGCAGCCTCAATATCTATCATTTTGATTTGCCCGTAGTAGGTGGTCAATTGAGCGTTAGTGACCTTTTGCAGAACACGGAGAACCGCTTTAATTTTTTCAGCATGGCCCCGGCTATCCTTAATTATCTCAAAGAGGGGGGCTTGATCAGGCAAATCTGCCGGCAACGATTCCTGGAGCAAATCAAGACCGCCGGACAGAACCATAAGGTCATTGTTAATATAGTGTGACAGGGTAACAACCGTTTGCCGGATTGTCTCTGAGATAAGCAGGTTTTTTGCCAATTTCTCCTTCTCTCGGGCCAATCTCGATTCTTTTAGGGCGGCATCCATGGCTGGTTTTAGTTCTTCGGTTGAAAATGGCTTTACCAGATAATCGCTTACCTTTAGCCGGAAGGCTTCTACGGCAACGTGTTCAGAGCCATGCAAAGTCATAAAAATAACCGGCGTTTGCGACCTGGATTCTCGCAATGCTTGCAGGGTTTCAAGCCCCGACATTACAGGCATATTCATATCCAGCAAAATCAAATCCGGCGATTGCGAGACTGCCATCTCTAACCCCGTTTTGCCGTTGAAGGCGTAAAGCACGGTGTAACCGGCGGGTTTTAGCATGTAGGTAATCAACGTATTGGCAAAGTCTTTATTATCGTCTACCACCAAAATTGTTTCGTTTGGCATAAGCACCTCTTTTAACGGGCAATGATATAACTTGATCTCAGGCTGCTTTTTCGCAATACCGCAAAAGCCATCACCTAAATTAAAGTGACCGGCACTTTTAGGGCCACTGAAAGTTGACCTGTATCTATATTTTAAGCGCCGGTCACTTGTAACCTGCCGGGTTTTGCAGAACTGCGCTTTTTCAATTGCGGCCCTATGTCTGACATAATTGGCCCCGCAAATTTATCAAAGCTTCGACCATTAATTGGTTACTGGAAAAGTTCTGCCGGAAGTTGTCTTTAATCCGTGTGGGAAAATGAAAGCTTGCCACATTATATATTTCGGCAATAACAATAAAAACATTATACAAAAACAGGCATAAAAATAAATCCTATTCAATTTAGAAACTTCCATTGTAACTATCTCAGGCATAAGCATTTGTAACCGCTTGGCAGCGCCCTTTTGCCGTTTTTACCCCCCCCTCAGTCCCCCCCGATTCGGGGAGGGGGGAGCTAAAGGGGGGTAGTTACCTTCCATTGCGCATTCTCAACGCAATTGGGCGCTTTCCCAATTGTGGGGACGCACCCCACTGCAATAATAAAATTGACTTTGACTTTGCCGGAATCTTATGGTAAGTTTGAGCTGGTACTGAGTTGGGGAGATTAGTTGATTGATGCCGGTAATTAGCGCAATCTTAAAACAATGGAAAGTGGCTGTCGTTGCTTTTGTTGTCATCGATATGCTTATTGTTGTTGGCTTGTTGCAGCTTTTTACCCTGCGCGAAACCGAACGGGTTGCCGCGGCTGAACTGGCCAACCTGACGGTTTCGCCATCAGCCACGGCCCCGGCGACCGCCACCCCGTGGCCCGGCCCCGGCCTGCGCAATACCCCCACCGCCACCAAACCACCCACGCCCATGGCCACCGATGTTCTGGCTGCCGGCGGCTTTCCGCTTGGATTTACCCCCACGCCGCGCCCCACCCGCGAAAAAATGATGATTACACTGCCGTATGTGTATCCGGTGTTCCGCAGCAATCTGGACGTGCCCGAAATTAACCAGGTCTATTACCCCGAACCATTCTTCCCGCCCGGAACCAACAATGCCTGCGGGCCGGTGGCGCTGTATGCCGCTATGCAAGCCCTGGGCGTAGATGTAGATTACAGCCGCCTGCGCGATCATGCGGTTTATTACGGCTTTACCTCCTACGGCATTTCTAAAAGCGGCATGGTGGGCGCGGTGGCAGCCATTAACCAGGAAATGGGAGAACCGTTACGTTTTGAACACGGCGATCGATACAGCACCAAAACTTTAATTGAACACATTCGCAAAGGGGGGGTAGCCATTGTATTAATTCGGGTACAAAAAGTGGGCGGGCAATATCACGTTACGTCAGACCTGAATAACTCAATTGGACATTTTCTCATTGTAGACAGCATTAATCTTCGCTCTAAAACCGTACAATTTGCCGGCTCTACGCTGGGCATGGAAAGCGTGCCGCTGCAAGAGTTTATTCAATCCTGGTCGCGCACTCCCTACGCGGTAGAGCTGCCTTCAAAAAGCTGGCAGAGCTACCTGAAAAATGAACCGGCCACCAACTGGGCCTTGATTATCCGGCGGGGCGCGCACCGGCCCGGTTTGATAAATTAAGAAGCACCACCAATTTTATTCTCAATGGAGGGAAGCTGTGAGTACAAAAATTACCAGAGAAGAGTTTTTTGCCGAACTAAAAAGCGCCCGCGAGCAAAAGAAAACCCCGGATTTAAGCAAGAAAGTGTTGCAGGATATTGATTTACAGGGCGAAAACTTGCTGGGGGTCAAGCTGCAAGGTTCTGATTTGCAGGGGTGCAACCTGTCCGGTGTAAATTTGCAGGGCGGCAAATTGGAAAACACATCGTTGCAAAATGCCAATTTGCAAAATGCCGATCTACAGGCTGCAAATCTGGAGGGGGCAAACCTGCTCGGAGCCAATTTGCAGGGAGCAAACTTGAAAAATGCCAACCTTCACAAAGCTAACCTGGAAGATTGCAACCTGAGCCAAACAAATTTGCAAAAGGCAAACCTTGAAGGGCAGGACCTTCGGAACGTTGATTTGAGCAGCTCGCAAGTGCAGGGTATAAATCTAAACGGCACAAATATGGCCGGGGTTGAATTTAGTAATTTTGACTTAAGTGGTGCCTTGCTGCGGGGGGCCAATCTTGAAAATGCCTCGTTGCAGGGGGCCAACTTGCAGCGGGTGGATTTAACCAAATCCGGCTCCGGTTCCCTGTTTGGCG
>CAYWSS010000497.1:0-4817 GCA_964460505.1 uncultured Caldilineaceae bacterium
GGCCACGGGAAATACTGCCAAAAACGCCCCCACCCCCCGTGCTCCTCTGTGATGTCTGTCTGTGTGCTGTGGTTGCCCGCCCCATCTCCGGCGCGCTGGCTAACTTGCTGAATCAAACCAAAGCGGCCGTGGCCTCAAGACGTGTTCCTTACCCGCAGGATAACCTGCTCACGCTGCCGGCTCAACCCATAATTGATGACGAGGTAGGGCCGTTGCTGGTCGCTGTGGACGTTCCTTCCGGGCTTAACAGCGATACCGGCGCGGTTGATGCCCACACCTTGCCCGCCGATATAACCGTTACGCTGGCCGCCGTAAAACAGGGGCATGTGCTGTTGCCTGGCCCGGAGGTGGTCGGGCAACTGATTGTGGGGGAAATAGGCATTACGGCGAATCACTACCCCGGCGACGTCACGCTGGAAATGGTCACCGCGGCCAAGGTTGCCAAAATGTTGCCGGCGCGACCGCTCACCGCTCATAAAGGAACATTTGGTACTGCCGTGCTGGTAGCCGGTGCAATTAATTATGCCGGTGCGGCCGTTCTGGCCGGACAGGCCGCCACCCGCATTGGAACCGGCCTGGTCACGATGGCCATCCCAGACACTATTTATCCGGTGGTGGCTTCAGGATTGGCCGAGGCCATCTACCTGCCGCTGCCCGATAAAGATGGATTTGTTTCCTCTGATGCAGCGGCCCCATTACTTGGAAACCTTTCCAGAGCGAGCGCCTTACTCATCGGCTCCGGGTTGGGCAATACTGAATCTACGGTGGCCTTTTTGTTTGATTTACTCACCATTGCCGAGTCTCTTCCGCCGTTGGTACTTGATGCTGATGCCCTGAACATTCTGGCCCAAAAATCTGGCTGGTGGAAGTTGCTGCCTTTAGCGTGTATACTGACCCCGCACCCCGGCGAAATGGCTCGATTGCTGGGCAGCACCACCAAAAATGTTCAAGAAAATCGACTGGAAACGGCGAAAAAAATGGCCGCCCGGTGGGGACAAATTGTGCTGCTAAAAGGAGCACACACTGTTGTTGCTGCGCCAAATGGGCGGGTGATGGTGCTGCCATTTGCCAACCCTGCGCTGGCCAAGGCCGGCTCCGGTGATGTGCTGGCCGGGGCCATTGTTGGATTGCGGGCGCAGGGGCTATCTCCCTTTAAAGCTGCGGTGGCCGGCGCATACCTTCACGGGCTGGCCGGTGAACTGGTTAGAGAACAGGTGGGGGCCACGGCTGCCGCGGCCGGAGATTTGGTGCGTTTGCTTTCACCGGCCATTAGAGAAGTGACGGGTGAATAAATCTGACAGGTGATGTTAACTAAATAAGAAGAGTATTTTCCGCCCGGTGTGAATTTCTGGTTACGAAACTAGAGTTTGTAACCAGAAATTCGCGTTGCCCTTGGCATGTGAGAAATAAAAAAACAGGCGAGCTTGAAATGCTCGCCTGTTTTGGTTTAAAAATTACGGCTCTCTGGTAGTTTGCAGAATCGCTCTATAAAAAACGTATTATCTGCCACGAATTACACTGATTTCACTGATTTTTTATTTTTTCCGTGTTAATTCGTGCAATTCGTGACAAATTCTTTACTTTGATCCTGCGAAATCCTGTAGAGCCAAAATTACTTGTTGCTATGCGGCAGCTTCGCCTCCTTGGGGGGTACTGTCGATGGCTCCGTCGTCAGTGCTTACCGGAGCATCGTCACCTTCACCACGGGCCACTGCCTGTTTGCCTTTTTCATAGGTTTCCATTGCACTTTTTACGCCTCGTTCGTAGGCGTCTATCGCGCCTTGCACGCCTCTTTCATAGGCATCGGCTGCACCTTGCCGGCCGGCATCATACGCGGCTTGACTTTTGGCCTGCATAGTGGCTACCTGCTCTTGAGTGCGTTGACGGGCTTCCAAAATGCCCTCTTCAGCATAGTCTTTGTACTCCAGGCTCTTGTCTCTAATTTGCGCCCGGGTTTCCTCTCCGGATTGAGGGGCCAATAACAAGGACAATGCTGCGCCTACCAGACCACCAATTACTAAACCTGCAAAAAAGGCTCCGCCTTCATTACTACTTGCCATCGTAAAAATTCTCCTTTCTACTTAATTAGAAATTAGAACAGAAATGTACTACATAGCGCGGCAAGCCGCAAATTAACAATGAATAATGAATAATGAATAATTAACAAGTGATTCTTGCCGCAAGCGCAACGCAAATGTTGCAGGGTAATACTATAATTACCGGGTAATTTTATACAGCAAGAATTAAAAATGCGTTAATTACGTTTAAATAAAGCGCGAAAAATTGCGCCAGCGGCGCTAACGGCGCTGACTGTAGAAATAACCGGCTTCGCCGCATTTTCGCTGATAAATGTGGTGGTGCCCTTTGCTGTATTGAGCGTACCCTGAACCGTGTCAAGCGAATTTTGCACGGTGATCAGCATCGGCGCAATTTCCCGTTTTAGCAGTTGCGTCAGGTCATTGAGTTTAAGCACCAGGTATATCAACACAATTACCAGAACAATGAGCAGCGGAATAAGGAAGAAGATGCCTATACCGAGATAAATAATAAATATATCCCGGATAACTTCCGCTTTTGTCGGGTTGTTGTAGAGCCAATACGCAATCAGAACGGCGACAACCATAAAGCCAACCGCAATTAGTCCACCGATAATCAGGGGGCGCTTGTCGAAGGGGTCGGGTGAAAGCTCTGGCCTTTTGTTTTCCGGCTCCGTAAAATTATACGGCGAAAGTTCTGCTCCGGAGGGTGAGGGACTACTGTTATTATCGGTTGGCGGCCCCAGTTCCGGGGTGTCTGAAGTATTGGTAATGCTTGGTAAAACGGTTTCTTCTGGCATAGGATTTCTCTTTTTTTGGAGTTCAGTATAATTTTAACACGGTATTACTTTCAATGGAAATTGCACTTTTAATTTGTGAACCGCCGCACTTTTTGGTGTGAGTAGGGGAGAATACCCCAAGAATCATTGCGCCGGAAACGGTTTGAGCCACCGGATTAAAAACAAACCGGCCCAACTGGCAAGAGTGGCCTCAATGATGTGGACGGAACCTAATTGAAAAAAATCAAAGCCAAGCAATCCACCCAAAAATTGGCCCACACCAAATCCAATGATTCCGGTCAAAAAATAGATAATCAGGTCGCGGAACGTTTTGCCCCGCCACAAATGAAAGATCGTACCATTTAAAGCACCCAACAACACCGAGAGCAGTAAATACGGAGGCATTGCCCGCTACACCGCCATCAAGGTGGCAATAGTGCCGCCGCCCAGCGTTTGGTCGCCCTGATAAAAAACAACGGCCTGACCGGGTGTAATATCACGCAGGGGCGCATCAAAGTTTAATTGCACCCGGCCATCGGAAAGTGGAGTTAGGGTGGCCGCCATCAAGGTGGCTTTGTATCGAATTTTGGCCTCCACCCGGATTGGGCCGACGGGTACAGTACCGTCGATAAACGAAACCTGCCCGGCAATTAACGCTTGCCGGCCTAACTCCTCTTGGGTGCCAACAATCAAACTGTTGCCGGCTGTATCTTTTTCTACAACATAGGTGGGATGTGGCGCGTAGATTCCCAACCCTTTGCGCTGCCCAATGGTGTAAAAAGCCAGACCTTTGTGTTCGCCCAGTATCTCGCCCTGCGTGTTTTTAATTGGCCCGGCTCGAACCACGTGTGGCGCGTATCTCTGCAAAAACGAGCGGTAGTCTCCCGCACCCAAAAAACACAAATCCTGACTGTCGGGGCGGTCAAAAACCGGCAAGTGCTTCTCTTTTGCAATCTGCCGGATGTCGCTTTTAGCGTGCTCTCCCACCGGCAGCAACACCTGTGCCAGCCGCTGCTGAGTCATGGTGTACAGCATATAACTTTGGTCTTTGCTGGCGTCGATGCCCCTGAGAAGTTGGTAGCGGCCATCGTCTGCCTGATGAACTCTGGCATAGTGGCCGGTGGACAAATAATCACCGCCAAGGTTGATTGCTTCTTTCAGCAGCCGGTCGAACCGAATATCCCGGTTGCAGACCACGCACGGGTTGGGTGTAACTCCCCGCGCGTACCCCTCAATAAAGAAGTCCACCACGGTCGATTTAAAGATCTCTTTGTAATCGCGCACGTAAAAAGGGATGCCCAGCGCATCCGCCACCCGCCGCGCATCAACCACTGCATCGGGGGCGCAGCACCGGTTGGCTGCCCCCCCCGGCTCGGCCCACAAGCGCAGCATCAAACCAAGCACATCGTATCCCTGCTCAACCAGCAGGGCCGCCGCCACAGAACTATCAACGCCGCCGCTCATCGCCACTACTACTCGTTTTGAACTATTTCCGTTATTCATAACCTGCTTACTGTTTCTTTTACTGCGCTACAACTAAAAGACGGGCCAATAATAAGCCCGTCTACGATGGCATATTTTACCACAATTGCCATCGATTTACGATTTTGGATTTTAGATTTATGATTGGGTCTTTGCCGGGGGTTAATCGTAAATCGTAAATCCAAAATCGTAAATCGATAGGCGTTACTGAACCACCTGAATGGTGCGAATAATGAGCGCTCCCAGGTTATCCTGCTCGGCGCGCCCGGTTTCTAAAATGGGGAGCCGGGCATTTGTTTTTGGATTGTAGAAGCCAACCCGAATTTGGTAATTTTCAGGCGGCGTAGATTGGGGAACCGGCAGTTGGTACGGATCGACAATGACTTCACCAATGCGCCAGTTGGTGGTTAGGCGTGGCCCGCCCTGGGGTTGGGTATCAAGTTCAGAAACAATTCCGCCTTCCGGCGTGGTTAAATGGATAAATAGATTATAATCATCCGTAGGCGTGGCCAGCGTTTGC
>CAYWSS010000498.1:0-4816 GCA_964460505.1 uncultured Caldilineaceae bacterium
ATAACCCGTGTGGGAGACATAGTGTTTTAGAAGTTTGGCAACACTGTTAGTGGTGTGTGCTGTGGCTGTGGCCTTTGCCTTGCGTGTCAGGTCGATAGAGGCCCAAAGGCGCCGGCTTGAGGTTCAGGTTGTAGAAAGAACGCAGGAATTGCAGGAAGCCAAAGAGAAAGCCGAAGTTGCTAACCAGGCCAAAAGCGTGTTCCTGGCCAATATGAGCCACGAACTGCGCACTCCGCTTAACAGCATTTTAGGCTATGCCAAAATCCTCGTGCGAGACCCGGCGACCACAACCACACAAGAGAACGGCCTCAATACCATCGAAAGAAGCGGCAAACACCTGCTGGCCCTCATCAATGATGTACTCGATCTGGCTAAAGTTGAATCCGGCAAAATTGAGCTGTACGAGACCGAATTTCATTTGCCGGCCTCGCTCAAAAGTATTGGCGACATTATTCGTGTCCGGGCCGAACGGAAATCACTCGACTTTCACCTGGAATTATCCAATGATTTGCCCACCTATGTTCGTGGCGATGAAAGGCGACTGCGCCAGGTATTGATTAATTTGTTGGGCAATGCGGTTAAGTTTTCGGATAATGGCAGCGTGGCGCTTAACGTTAGAAGTAAGGATGCAGGCAGTAAAGGAAAAAATAATACCCCACCCCTACTTCTTACTTCCTGCTCTCTACTCCATTTTGCCGTAGAAGATACCGGCCCCGGCATCTCCCCCAAAGACCAAAAAACCATCTTTGAACCATTTCAACAGACAGGTGCCTGGAAGGATAGAATAAAAGGAACCGGGTTGGGGTTGGCTATCAGCCGAAACCTGGTTGAATTGATGGGAGGCACACTGCAAGTGGAAAGCCCTGTGTCTACACCTTCCCCACACGATGACTCCGTGCCAGAACAGGAAGTGGGGCCAGGCACCCGCTTCAGTTTTGATTTAGCCTTGCCCGAAGCCGGCGTAGAGACAGATTTGGCGATTGAAACGGAGCGACAAATCATCGGTGTTAAACAGTGCCAGGCATGCCGGGGCGAGACGCCAAAGCTGCTGGTTGTGGACGACAGCGAGGAGAATCGAGCCGTATTAGTAGATTTGCTCTCGCCGCTGGGGTTTGAACTGGTGGAGGCCTCCAATGGCAGTGAAGGACTAACGAAAACAACAGAATTTCAGCCGGATGCCATTATTACTGACCTGGTTATGCCGCAAATGGACGGCTTCGAGATGATTCGCCAGATTCGGCAAATACCCTTGCTTAAGGATAAAGGTATCATTACCACCTCTGCCAGTGCTTATGACAAAGACCGGCAGCAGAGTGTGGCTGCCGGCAGTAACGCTTTTCTGCCCAAACCCATCGATCCCGTCCTGCTGTTTGAGCAGTTGCAGCAGCTTTTGGCCATAGAATGGCTTTTTCAGGAAGTTGACAGCAAATCCGATATGGCCGATAAAGACGCTGAATTTATTCTGCCCCCGGTTGAAACATTGCAGGCGCTGCTTAACCTGACCATGTTGGGAGATGTTGAAGAGTTGCGGGCGCATCTGACAAAATTGGCGCAGACCGACAATAAGTACCAACCGTTTGTTGCCCAGTTACAATCATTGGCTCAGGAATTTAAGCTTAATGCAATCAACGTGCTGTTGGAGGAGTATCTAAATGAGCCAGGATAAAAAAGGCACCGTTTTGGTTATTGATGACGAGCCTGCCGGCCTGGGCATGTTGTTTGACCATTTGCAGCAAGCCAATTTTAAAGTGCTTGTAGCCGAAAATGGAGCAAGCGCGCTATATGTTGTAGAACGTTTGCAGCCCGATATCATTCTTTTGGATGTGAATTTGCCCGATATGGATGGCTTTGACCTGTGTCGCCGCTTTAAAGAAATTGGAACCGTACAGGATACGCCCATCATTTTCCTGACCGTGGCAACCGAGCCGGAAGATAAAGTTCAGGGGCTGGCGATGAACGCGGTAGATTACATTACCAAACCCTTTGAACCGAGAGAAGTAATCGTTCGGGTGGAAAAACATACGGCTATCCACAAGCTGCAGCGGCAACTTAAAGAGAAAAATGTTCAACTGGAAGAGGAAATTGTCGAGCGCAAACGGACGGGGGAGATCCTTCGAGAGAGTGAAACCAGGTTCAGGCAGCTGTTCAATAATATGAGCAACGGAGTTGCTGTCTATAAGGCCAGAGACAATGGTCATGATTTTGTTTTTGTCGATTTTAACCGGGCCGGTGAAAAAATCGAAGGTGCTAAAAGAGAAAATTTAGTTGGCGAAAGCGTTTTAGTTAAGTTTCCCGGCATCAAGGATTTTGGCCTGTTTGAGATCTTTCAACGGGTGTGGAAGACCGGAGAACCCGAACATCACCCCGCCTCGCTGTACAGGGATGACCGAATTATTGGGTGGAGGGAGAACTATGTGTACAAACTGCCGTCAGGTGAATTAGTTGCTGTTTACAACGATGTTACCGAGCGCGTACAAGCAGAAGATGAACTTAAAATGCAGGCCCGAATCCTGGAAAGCATGGTGGAAGGGGTTAATGTGAGTGACCAAAAATCCACGATCATCTTCACCAACCCGGCATTTGATAAAATGTTCGGCTATGAACGTGGCGAATTAATTGGCCGGCATGTGTCAACGCTGGATGCTGATTCCCCGGAAACGAGCAAGCGCAACCTTGAGGAAATCACCGAACAGGTGAAGGCCCAGGGCGTCTGGACGGGAGAGTTTAATAACGTGCGGAAAGATGGTTCTCTGTTTACAACCGAGGCCAGGATTAGCGCGTTAGAAATATCTGGCAAGCCCCATTGGGTGGCTGTGCAGGAAGATATTTCGGACCGAAAAGAAGCAGAGTGTGAGCGAGAACAGCTATTGGCAGCTGAACATGAGCAGCGCCTTTTAGCTGAAATTTTGCGGCAGGTTACCCTGTCTCTGGCCGCCCACACCAGCCACGAAGCAGTTCTGAACGAAATCTTACGTCAGGTGCAACGACTGGTGGCCTGCACAACTGCCAATATTATTCTGCTGGAGGCCGACAACACCATGCGGGTTGCCTGCTGGCAGGGGTACGATGTATTTGGCAGCGAGGAATTTATTTCGAGGATCATTCTCCCCTTAGAAAGTATTCCTTTGTATCTGGATGTGGTTTGTTTACAAAAACCGTTGGTCATTCAGGATACGCGCCAGGAACCACGGTGGGTTACATTCAATCAAACGGCCTGGGTCAGGTCTCATCTGGCCGTCCCAATCAGCCATCATAATGATATTCTGGGCTTGCTTTTATTGGATGGTGACTCCCCCGGTGAATTTTCTACAGAGGATGCCAAACGCTTGCAACCCCTGGCCGGCGCGGCAGCCATTGCCCTGATCAATGCCCGCTTGTATGAACAGGCCCTGAAAAACGCCGAATCCAGAGCGGTGCTGCTCAAAGAAGTGAATCACCGGGTTAAAAATAATTTGTCGGCCATAATTGGTTTGCTTTACACCGCGCAGGGCCATGCAAAAGTTGCCGATGAGACTGCCTATCAAGCCATGATGAATGACATGATTACCCGCATTGAGGCGTTGTCTACGGTTCACAACCTTCTATCGGCGGCAGAGTGGTTGCCACTTCCACTGGATGACTTGATCACCCAGATTATTGCGGTTGCCATACAAACCGTGCCCCCTGAAAAATATATAACTGTGAAAGTATCCCCGTCGCCCGTTCTGGTATCTCCCAAACAAGCCAACCATGTGGCCATAGTCGTTAACGAGTTAACGACCAATACTATAAAATATGCAATAGAGGAGCGCCCACAAGCTGCTATTAATGTTTACATTGATCAGGGCGATGACCGCATCAGCTTTAGGTTTGAGGACGACGGGCCGGGCTACCCGCCGGAAACCCTGCGCCTGGAACGGTACGGCGTTGGGCTTGATTTAATGCAGATGTTGGTGGGCCGTGATCTGGCGGGTGAACTATCGCTGCAAAACAATCATGGGGCCATAACCTGCATCAGTTTTCCGGCCGGGTAGAAACAAGTACTAACAACGAGAGAAAAAATGAATCTTAATGAGCGAATTCGTGTTTTAGTGGTTGAAGATGATTCTCTGGTGGTAAAAATGATTCAGCGGATTTTGGATCAAATTGGCTATACTTTTGCCGGGGAGGCAAGCAATGGCCGTCAAGCCGTGGACCTGACCCAAAAATTGAAGCCGGATGTGATTTTAATGGATGTAGAAATGCCGGATATGGGCGGCCTTGAAGCTACGCTGCAAATTCAGAAAGTGCGCCCGACCCCGGTAGTGGTTTTAACAGCCTACGATACCCCGGAGTTGGTAGCGCAAGCCAGTGTGGTGGGCGTAGGGGCATATCTGCTCAAACCCCCCAAAGCCCGTGACGTAGAGCGAACCGTAACCGTTGCCATGGCTCGTTTTGGCGATATGATGACCATGCGTGACCTGAACGCCGAACTAAAAACCCGCAACAAGGAATTGGAGACGGCGCTGGCCAAGGTTAAACAGTTGAGCGGCTTGCTTCCCATTTGCGCCAATTGTAAAAAAATCCGTGACGATGAGGGGTATTGGCAGCAAGTTGAGCATTATATTATCCAACATTCAGAAGTACAATTTACCCACGGCATTTGCCCTGACTGTGCAGTAAAGCTCTATTCAGATTTTGTCGAGTAACAATGTAAACCAGTTAGAACTTACGCAGTTGAGAACCAGCCCTCCCAGAGGGAGGGACTTGTCTGGTTCTCCCCCCAGCGGGGGGAGGTAGAGGGCATGCGCATCAAGCTAATAAAGTGGGCAACAAATGGGTAAAAAGCTGAATTTTT
>CAYWSS010000499.1:0-4813 GCA_964460505.1 uncultured Caldilineaceae bacterium
AACTCCCAACTCCCAACTCCCAACTCCCAACTCCCAACTCCCAACTCCCAACTCCTAACTCCTAACTCCTAACTCCTAACTCCTAACTCCTAACTCCCAACTCCTAACTCCTAACTCCTAACTCCTAACTCCTAACTCCTAACTCCTAACTCCTAAAACATTTTATAGCACGAAAATAAATTATGTCAATTGGGCGGGACTGGCCCCATCAACGGAGTTTCTATTGACAATTAAAGCACTTCCCTACGTCGCTCTACTCGGTTTTCTTTTTGGCTCAACATTAGTCGCCTCTCGTTTTGCCGTTGGGCAATTTCATCCGACCACCTACATTGGCCTGCGGATGGTGCTGGCCAGTCTGGGGCATTTGACCCTTTATCTCCTCCTGCCCAGGCAGTTTAAGTGGCCCTCCAATTTAAGGCTGTGGGGCCATGCCGCTTTGCTGGGCATTTTTGGCACAGCCGTGCCGATGACCGCCATTGTCACCTCGCTGCTTTTCCAGTCGAGTGGGATAACGGCGGTGTTGTTGACATCCGGCCCGGCACTGACCGTGCTGATGGCCCACTTTGGCCTGGTTGACGAGCGGCTTTCCTGGCGTAAAGGAATCGGCATCATTCTGGCTCTGGGGGGCGCCCTGCTGTTGACTCTTAGAGGCGAAAGCGGACTGCCCAATCTTAGCCAGGGCAGCCCCATTGGATACGGGTTGGTTTTGCTGGCGATGATATGCGGCAGCGCAATGACAATCTACGCCCGCAAATTTATGCGAGCTTTTGATTCTGTGCAGGTGGCCGGCGTGCGTATGTTTTCTGCGGCATTAACCGTAATGCCACTATCGGTTCTTTTGGTAGGGTTTAACCTGCGTGCCGTAACCCCGCAGGGATATTTTGCGTTGGGGTACGCGTCGTTGGTGGGCACTTTTGGTGGATTTATTTTGGCTTTTTACAACATCAAACGGTTTGGAGCAACGGCCGCCGCAATGACCCTGTACGTCATCCCCGTTGTGGCCGGCTTTGGCGGGGTGCTGCTTTTGGGAGAAACCATTACCTCGGGGATTATTGCCGGTACCGCCCTTATTGTGATAGGCGTGGCGTTTATTAATCAGCGATAATCGCAAAATGTTTATGCAGATTTTATGGATAAATAGGGAGAGATGCCGATACTATTAATAAGATAACATATGATGGATGTCCGGAGGATAAATATATGAATACAGAATTCGTTCTGATTGCGGCAGAAGCGCTGATTTGCCTGGTAATTGTAAATGGTATTGCCCACTATTTTTTCAAAAAAGGGTTCATAAAAAAAATTTTTCTGCTGATGTCGCCGGCTATAGTTATTACATTTCTGCTGGGCTGGATGTTTGCCAGCTATGGATTTACCATTGCCACGGCAATCATCTTTGCAATTGTGAGCATCCTGACCCCCCTGGCTCTGATGTGGGTGTTTTTCAGACAAATGGACCACCCCCTGGTTACATTTTTATACAATCTGGTCGGCAACCAGGTTAACAACGCCCTCAATCTAAATCGAACCGTTGGGCAGTTGGTTAGCAACAGCAATAAAGCTGATAATGTTACCCGGCAAGTTGTAACCACCTCTCAGCAAGTGGCCGAAAACGTTATTGAGCAGGCCAATACAATTAACAAAACCACCCAACAGGTAGAACAACTAAGCAAAGCCGTTGAAGACGTAGCCAAAGGCGCTCAGGAGCAGGCCGGGTCTGTGCAGCAGGTTATTGTTTCTGTCAGGGACATCTCTGAAGCCATTGAGCAGGTTTCGCATAATGCGCAGGCCAGCGCCGAAGTAAGTAAAGAAAATGCCAGTATTGCCCGGGAAGGGGCAGACACTGTAACGCAGGCAATCAGGGCCATGGCCTCTATCAAGGATGCCGTATCCGGCACCGGTGAAAAAGTTCGGCAGTTGTCTAAATATTCTACGCAGATAGGGGCAATCATTAAGACCATCGATGATATTGCCGGGCAAACCAACCTGCTGGCGCTTAACGCCGCTATCGAAGCCGCCCGGGCCGGTGAAGAGGGGCGAGGCTTTGCCGTGGTCGCGGACGAAGTCCGTAAGTTGGCCGAACGAACGGCTCAAGCTACCAAAGAAGTTGAATTTCTCATCGGCAACGTTCAACAAGGCACGCAAGAGGCTATTGATGCCATGCAAAGCAACCTGGCGCAGGTAAAAACCGGGTCGGCGTTGGCCGGCAGGGCCGGAGAGGCTTTGCAGGAAATTACCAGAACGGCCGAACAGGCCAGTGAGCACGTTAATCAAATTGCGGCTGTATCCAACACCATGGCCACCGCCAAAGATGATCTGGTTAAAGCGGTTGAGAGTGTGTCAGCGGTTGTCGAGGAACATACGGCCATTACGGAGGAGATGGCCGCCAACAGCGCCTCTATTCGCGCAGATATTGAAAGTGTGGTCCATATTAGCCGGAAAACCAGCAAGGCCGCAGCCGATGCCGAAACGCTGACTACCGAAATGGCGCTGCAAATGCAATCTCTAAACAATACGGCTCAGGGTTTGGATATGCTGTCTCAACAATTGGCCGGATATGCAGACGATGCCATTATGCACCATCGTAGAACCATGGAAGAAGATCTAATTCAGAAAGGCAGCCATATGGCTCGGGAGGCTGCCGGAAAGATTGGCGTCATCTTTGAAAATGGGGTTGCAAAAGGAATCCTCTCCGCAGAAGCGGTGTTTGACACCGACTACCAACCCATCCCCAACACTAAGCCCCAAAAATTCCACACCGCGTACGATAACTTTACCGACAAAAATATACTTTCCCTTGAAGACAGCTACCTGACCGACTCCGATGTGGTATTTGTAGTAGCGGTAGATGTTAATGGCTATCTGCCCACGCACAACACACGGTTTAGCAAACCGGTTACCGGCAATTACCAAACCGACCTGGTTGGCAATCGCACCAAGCGCATGTTTGATGACCCGGTGGGGCTGGTTGCCGGGCGAAACCACGCCGAAAAGCTACTCAGGCAAATTTACTGGCGTGACACCGGTGAAGTGATGTGGGATATTTCTGCCCCCATCTGGGTTAACGGCCGCCATTGGGGCGGATTGCGCGTTGGCCTGTCGATGCAGCGCGTTACCGACGGCACCTTCGATTCACTCCGCAAAATCAACATTAAAAACCTCGTTTCCGCCCGATTGAGCGCGCTCACGCTCTCCGGTAACGGGAAATAACCGTTTTCGATACCAATCAAGATTTCAGGCTTTTAAGGGCAGAACAGATTTTTTAGGGAACAAAACAATGGGATGCAGTTCCTCTCAGGGCGCAACCGGTATAAACCGGTAATTTAGTTAGTCTCTCTAATGGGCATCGTTTCATTCGGCCAAAATGAAGCAAAAGACAGGTTTACAAGGCTCTTTGGGACTTTCCGTGCAATCGCCATAATTGGGCTGATACCCCTACGACATATTGTGGCGCAGTAATAAGTGAGCCACTGAATGTGGGGGTGGGATTCCAGGTTGCACGGAATCTCCCAGAGAGCCAAAAATAACTGGAGTAATGGCTATGAACACTTCACAGCTCTTCATAATAATTGCCGAGGCCGTGGTTTGTATGGTAATTCTAAACACCATTGCCTATTTTATTTCCCGCAAAGGATTGATCACAAAAATCTTTCTGCTGATTTCTCCGGTCGTGGCGGTATCTTTTGGATTAGGGTTGATGTTTGCCACGTATGGATTTTCTTTAATAACCGGATCATTGTTTTTTGTTGCCAGCCTGGTGGTGGGCACCGGATTAATATGGGTGTTAAGGGTCTGGTTGATTAACCCCCTCAACAAAATTACCCGGGTGGGCAGAGAGGTTGCCCGGGGCAGGCTCAATCAACAAGTTGATTTTTACGGCAAAGATGAAGTGGGGGAAATGGCGACTTCCGTGCAAAGTGTCATCGACTTTTTGCAGGAGATGACTCACATTGCCGACAACATTGCCCATGGCAACCTGGACATAGACGTTACCCCCCGGTCTGAATTTGATAAGCTGGGCATTGCTTTTAGCCGGATGATCAGAAACCTGCGCCAGCTTGTTGGGCATCAAACCAACAGCGCGCTCAACCTGGACAGCACTATAGCGTGTCTGGTGTCGGTTAGCGAAGAATCTGATGACTTTGTCCGCCAGGTCACTGACGCTATCCAGAGTGTTGCCGACGATGTTGGGCTTCAAACCGAGACAATTCAAAAAACCACTGTTCAGGTTGATCAACTCAATCGAGCTATTGAGAACATTGCCGGGGGTGCCCGCGAACAGGCCCAGGCCGTACAGCAGGTGACACTGGCTGTGGCTGATATTTCCATGGCAATTGACCATGTAGCGCAAAATGCAAAAGCCGGCGCTGCCGCAGGCAAAGAAAACACCGCCATTGCCCGGCAAGGGGCCAACACCGTACAGCAAGCCGTTAAAGCAATGCGCACCATCAAAACTGCCGTTTCCGGCACAGGTGAAAAAGTGCAGCAAATGGCCGGCCACTCGGCCCAAATTGGAGCCATTGTAGAGACCATTGAAGATATTGCCGGACAAACCAACCTGTTGGCCCTGAACGCGGCCATTGAGGCCGCGCGGGCCGGAGAGCAGGGGCGGGGGTTTGCCGTAGTTGCCGACGAAGTTAGAAAACTGGCCGAACGCACCAGCCAGGCCACCCATGAAATAGAGGCGTTGATTTCGGTGGTACAGCAGGGCACTCAGGATGCAGTGCAGGCCATGCAAGCCAGCCTTGAGCAAGTGGAGGCCGGCTCGACCCTGGCCGGTGAAGGCGGGAACGCCTTGCAAGCCATTACCGGC
>CAYWSS010000500.1:0-4806 GCA_964460505.1 uncultured Caldilineaceae bacterium
TGGGCGTTTAGAGACAAAAATCAACTTTACGTAATCCTTAACTTAATGACATTGACTGACTACTGGTACAAATTCAGTGAACCCGTCAAAATCGCGCTGTGGCCGGTCTCTTGACCGCGCCCGCTTAGGTGGCTCGGTCGGAGACCGGCCACAGCACCGGATTTACTGAACCTGTACGACTACTGACATCTGGCTGCTGTTCACTGTCCCGCTTGCAAAAACAGGCGCACAGCCATGACGCGGGGATTGCGCCTTGCTTCTGAGGTTAACTCCAGCTTGGAAAAAATATTATTTACGTGACTTTCTACAGTCCGCTCGCTGATGGACAGATTGTTGGCAAGGCTGATGTTGGTGTATCCCTCGGCCATCAATTGCAGCACTTCCATTTCCCGTTTGGTCAAATCGCGCAGCATCGAAAAAGGATCGTTTAAGACCAACCGCAGCAGTTCATTTTGAATTTCCGGAGCCAGCACCGCGCCGCCATCAACCACCACCTCAATGGCCCGTACCAGTTCCGCCGGTTCGCTGAGCGTGGTTTTGAGCAGGTATGCCTTCCCGGCGGTGCCATCCCGCAGAAAAGCTTCGGCATACTGGCGCTCGCTGTAGTGAGAGAGCAGCACCACCCCAACCTCCGGCAGCGCCTGTCGAATTTGTTTGGCCGCCTCAATGCCGTTCAGTTTCGGCATTTGAATATCCAACTGCACCACGTCGGGCTGTAATGCAATGGCAGATTCAACTGCGGCTGCCCCGTCCGCCACCGAGCCGACAACTTCAATATTGGGCTGCTCTTCCAACAGGTGCAGGTAGGTATCGCGCAAAATGGTTTGGTCTTCGGCAATCAGTATACGAATGGGTTGCAATGCTGTCTGTCTCCTCGTACAAAATGATGCATGGTGAACGATGAGCTTGTTGGCAATCAAACCGCGATCGCGGCCTTAAATTCTTTAACTTTGTAAAATAGCCCCAAAAGCCAATAGCCCTCACCCTTGGTGCATTGTAGCCTGTAACTTTTGATGGTGCAAGTGTTGTGTACGACAGGATTTAGAGCCGGCGAGAAAAGATTTGCGTGCGGTTCTGTTTAGGCGGCAAACGATTACCCGTTGCGCCCATTGACACCAATTTTATCCTGTGCTAGACTCTGCTCTGGCAGCAGGGGCGCAAAGCAGCGAAGTAACCGCACATTGGTATCCCCTGCTATCTTTTATTTAGTTACACCGCTGCTTTGTTTCAGGAGGATATTTGTTTTGGAAATCAGAAAGATCGTTTTAATTCAACCGGGCAGAGAAGGACGAATTTTTGGCAAGGCCCCGGCTGCGTCTTACACGCTGATGCGTCTGGCCTCGCTGGTACCTGACGATGTTGAGGTGGAAATTTGGCACCATGATTTGGAGCCGGTTGAAAACAAGCTGCGCGCGCTGGGCAAGCGCGATCTGGTGGGCATTACGGCAAAAACATTGGAAGTAGAGCAAGCCGAACAGTTTGCCAACGCTGCTCGCGAAGCCGGCGTAGAAGCGGTGGTGGTAGGCGGCAGCCACGCCACGTTGATGCCCGAAGATGTTGAACGCTGGGCCGATGTGGTGGTCACCGGCGAGGCCTACCGCACCTGGCCCAGAATTGTTGAAGATTTTCAAAACGACACGCTCAAAACCCGTTACGACGATACCGAGTGGGCCGACCTGACCGGGGTGGCTCCGCTGACAGATCGGGTCATTCAGCAGGTGGATGAAAATCGCCATTTCTGGACCCCGATGCTGGAAATTACTCGCGGTTGTCCCCGCAATTGCTCATTCTGCACCGCTATTCGGGTGAGTGGCCAGAAAATGCGGTTTCGGCCCGTGGAGGAAGTTGTCGAAGAAATAGAACGCCGCAAGCTTGATCGCTTTTTCCTGACCGATGACAACTTTGGCCTGGCTTTCGCCATCGACCCGGAATACAGTGAAAAGTTGTTTCTGGCCCTGGAAAAACTCCCGCTTCGAGGCTGGACCACCCAGGCCGAGATGATGGTTGCTAAATATCCGGAATTGTTAAAATTAGCCAAACGCGCCCACCTGGACAAACTGTTCATCGGTTTCGAGTCGGTTAATCCCGATAACCGGCGCGAATTGGGCGGTAAAAGCAAGGGCCAAACCAAACAGTATTACGAAGCCATTAAAAACATTCAAAAAATTGGCCTTGGCGTGGTGGGTTTGTTTGTGTTTGGCTTTGATTCGGACACGCCACAGGTCATGTGGGATACCTGGCAATTTGCCAAAGATTCCGGGCTGGATAGCCTGAGTACCACAGTTTTAACGCCCTACCCCGGCACCCCCTTCCGGCAGCAACTGGTGGCAGAGAACCGGTTGATACCGGAAAAAACGTGGCGTTATTACGATACCGCCCACGTTACCTACTACCCCAGAGAAATGACCGTGGCAGAGTTTGAGCGGGAATACGACAAAGTGTGTCGAGCCATCTACTCTCCTTTTAGAATTGCGCAGCGTGGCCTGCGGGCCTTGGGGCGACACCCCATTCAGCGCATGCCGGCCAAGGCGTTTGGCAGCTTTAGCACCGATTACGGCTACCGGCGCACCTTTGCCTGGCGACACGCCTTTTCGCAATAGCGCGAAACAACAGCACAAAAAAGCCCCGTCCAAAGTTTGGACGGGGCTTTTTGATTCATTTCATCCGGGAGACGCTGTGGCCGGTCTCCGGCCGAGCCACCATTGGGCACGGTCAGGAAACCGGCCCAAGCTTCGCCCCTGCTTTTCAAACAAATGCTACTTCCAGCTAAAACTCATGCGTTCACTTTCCGGGCTGATGGCCGTCCCGGAGCCATCGTCATTCAACCGTTCTACCGCCACAAACCATTCGTACCGGTTTTCGGGCGGGTCAATTTTTTGGTAAAGCTGAAGCGGGACAACCCATCCGGGTTCCTTCACCTGCGCCCCCCCGTATGTCACCTCGCTATTGAACCGGTAGACCAATCTGACTGCATATTGCTCGTCGGCTTCCAACTCTCCCACCGGCTCCCACTCAAGAGTAATTTCGTTGATACCGGTAAATTCGACTCCGTCGTTGGGAGCCAGCAAAACCGGCGCTCCATATTTCATGGCCGGAGCCGCAGGCGTTGGAGATTCCTCGGGGGTGGGGCCGGCTTCCGGAGCCGGCTCCGGGGTGGGCGTGGCGGTTGGCGGGGGAGTATCGGTCGGCACGGGAGTATCCTGCACAATGGGCGTGGGCGTCTCTGTGGGGGCAGATGGCGTATTAGTGGGCGGCAGCGGTGTGGCCGTGCTGGTTGAAGGCAAAGTCGGCGTCTCCAGCGGCGACACGGGCGAAATTGGAGATTCAAAAATAGATGAGCCTGTTGGGGTGGCGGTGAATGTAGGCGTAAATGATGGCAAAACCACAACTACCTCTCCCGTGGGTAACAAGGGTTCACTTTGAGACAGGCCCAGTCCGGCCAATACCTGGCTTCCCGTATCGCTCTGAAAAATCATCCAGCCGCCAAATCCGGCGCACACAACGCACAGCAATAGCAACACCCCAACGCCTCCCAGAGCCGCCGGCAGTACCTTTGAACGCCCCTCTTTCTGCGCAGGCGCGCCCAAAACGGGTGACTTTGCCTTCTTTACCTTCGGTGGCGCGGGCGGCTTTGCTTCAGCTTTGGGCGCATCCGCAGCCGGTAAAGTGGAGGTGTCCGATTTCTCCGGTGGAGGTGTTTCTTCCGTTGATTTTTCAGACTCAGCCGGCGGAGTGGGGGCCTCCGCCTCCAATTCAGCGGTGGGTGCAGGTGGGCCGGGCGGCGGCGCAGGCTCCTGCTTCATCAGCACCGGCACGGGCGTAATGCCTCGCTTGCGGACCGGTTTGGGGGGCACGCGCGGTTTTTTCTCCCCTTCGGGCCGGGGAGGAAATGGCATGGCCTCCGCCGCTTTCTCCAAAGGCACTTTCCTGGTTATCGGCTCAGATGATTCAGAAACTTCGTCCTCTTCGGGGGCCGTGGTTGGAGGTTTATATATTGGGTGAACCCGAGCCGTGGCAAAGCCCGGCGGGGGCGCTCCCACTTCCGGGGCCGAGCCGGGCGGGGGTGGTTTAGGCGCACCGGGTCTGGCAATTGGCGGTACCGGACGGGAGCCAATCATCGTTTCATCAATTTCGTGGGCGGCGTGTTCAGGTGGATGGAGCGGCTTCTGCCCTGCCACCTCCGCCGGTGGGGACTCTGCCGGTGGCGGCGGAGCGGGTTCACCCGCAAATTGTTGAATATCGTACGGAGACAGGGCTTCGGCCTCGACATCCACAAACAACAGGTCCGTCACCGAATCGGGGCGGGCCACTAGCCAGCCCACCAGCGCCCGGTGGGCATCCAGGTCAAGCTCCACCTTTTTGGGCGGCTCGCCCTCCACCACAGAAAAGGGAAGGTTGGGTGTTTTTCCGGCCAGATGCAAATCCGTTAAGCGCAGGCCGGCCACTTCTTCCGCAGAAAGTCCGGCCTGATTAACCAGCGCCTCGATTGCTTTTTTGAGAATAGTTTCTTTTTGAGGTTGTTTATCCATAAAGATATTTAACCCATTCGTTCCTTTTTTGAGGAGTCCGGCAGAACCGGGGTTCGACAACGAGGCTAAAAATACCCCCCATGCCCCCGGTCTGCGGCGCTATTTTCATAGAAGATCAGAATACTCTCCGATTCTACCAGTTTTGAGGTGAATTGCAAAAAGGGGTATAATCCGCCTCGTTAATTCCTTGGGAATTAGGAGTTAGGAATTAGGAATTAGGAATTATACTGAGATTAGTTTGAAACCGGAACTTTTTAGAAAGATGAGGTGTCATGCC
>CAYWSS010000501.1:0-4798 GCA_964460505.1 uncultured Caldilineaceae bacterium
TCAACAAGCCCTTTCCCCTTTTTATTTTTTCGTCTTTTGTGGCCGTAAACTTCGCTCAGGTCTATGGTCTGTTCTTTGGCAAAAAAGAGCGCATCCGGGATTTGGGCCTGTTTTTTGGGGTTGCGGGAGAAGCCGTCAAGGTAAATTACTTTGCCGGTTTTGTCTTCTCTATCCAGGCAATCAAACAGACCGCCGTTCAAGAAGGGGACATCGGCAAACAGGCGAAGCACCTCATCCGGCGTAACGGCAAAATCGGCGGCGTAGCGGTACAGGTTTTTAATGCCGTAGTTGATTTTGTTTTCTACAAACGAGCCGTCGGTGGCAAAGGCTCGCGCTTCAACCTTTTGATTCAGGGTGGCAAAAAAGAGGTTTTGCAAAATGGCCCGATAGTAAACAGCAGAGTCTTTCCCCTGGAAGCCCTTCAAGAGTTTTTTCACTTCCCGTTTATCAAAAATACGTTCCGGGATCAGGTTTTTTTCTTTGATGAACCAGATAAAGATCAGCCGGGTCAGCAGGCGGATCACGTTTTCGGCGTTAAAGACCTGCTTGTCTTTGGCATCGGCAACATCGTTGGGGAAAGAAACGTTGTCAACCGCCCAGAAATACCAGTTGGCAATCTCTTTAAAGAATTTTTTGTTCAGCTCACTGCTATCGAGGGTTTTTTGCCAGGCGCGGTGCAGTTCCACAAAGTTGGTGACGGTATGTTTGTGCCGCAATTCGGGCAAAGACAGGTCGTGCAGAATTTCGAGGTGGGCGCGGTGGGGGTTGGCGAAACGGATGTCTTTGATGAGGGTGACTTTTTCCAGCACGTCTTTGGCGGCGTCTTTTTTGTTCAGACGGCGGTCAATCACCGACAGGGTCAGGGTATCGCCGTGCCGAAAGAGAATCAACGCGGGCATGGGGAAGAGACGGTTCACCTGCCGGGTGATGGTCGCCAGTTGGGTGCGGGTGTAGTTTTCGCCGCGCAAGTCAATGGCAAAAAACAGGTAACTTTCGATGATGGTATTATCCACGCGGCCGGTGCTGAAGGCGGAAAGCTGCTCGGTCAGTTCATCGGCGGTGAGCTGAAAGAGCAGGTCAACACTGCGCCAATCGGCAAGCAGGGCTTTTTGCGGGTCGGGCAGATTGTCATGCCCAAAGTTTGCCACAAAACTTTCGGCGGTATTGGGTTCAAGCGGCAGGGTTTTGTCGCTGTGGTAGCCCAGCGCGGCAAACAGCTCGGCGGCGGCTTCGGGGAAGGGTCGGTTGGCAAGGGCGTTCAGCGCAGTTTGGATGGTCTGTTTGGCGTTGTTCATTAGATATCCTTCATTCGTTCAACAATACGTACAATATCAATTTTTGTGGCGCAACAAAGCGTTGTTTTGTTTGATTATGTGTTAAAGTGAATCTTTGCGTAGCTGAGTAGATACTGTCATTTTATCACCAGCCAGGTAATCAACTCGAAGTCGGCGCGGTTGGTCACCTGCCGGGCGACATCAATCAGCGTGCCCCCTCTGCCGGACAGCAGATTGCTCGCCGTGCGCCGTTTGAAGGTTTGCACAATCGAGCGCACCGCGTCATCCAGCAGGCGGTTGTAGCGGGCCATATCGGTGCCGTCGGCAGTTTCGCGGTCGAACATGCGGCACAAATCCTCATAGGCGGCGGTTTGTTCGGCAGCAAGGTGGCGGTACAAATCCAGAATCTGCTTCGGTTGGGCAAAAGTAAAGCGCACCGTTTTGTCTTCCAGCACATAGACCAGATAGTACGGCTGCAACGGATTGACTTTTTCGTTTCCGGCGGATATTCCTTTTTGCCGCAGGCAGAAAATCACGCCGGGTTTAATGGCGTTGGTTGCCGGGTCGGTGGGAACGACGGCATACAGCCCCAGCGGCGCGTCCGCCAACACCTGCCGATTGCTTTCGATGTATTTCAGCAGTTCCATCCGAAAATCGTCCAGCGTGAAATCGTTCAGCGCCACCGTTTCGTTGAAATCTTCTAAATCCAGTACTTCATCTTTCAAGCGCAAGAGTTGTTTGTCCCGGTAGCTCAAATCGGTTTCAATCAACTCTTGCAACTCTTCCGGTTTCAGCAGATTGTCCTCGTTGGTGGCGGCAATATCTACTAATGCCATGCGGGCTTCCACCCGGTTTTTCAGGTTGATATATTTGTTCAGGTCGGGGGTGGGCCAGAAGTTCACCAATTGCACCGTTTTATTCAAACTGCCGATACGGTCAATCCGCCCGAAACGCTGAATGATGCGCACCGGATTCCAGTGGATGTCATAATTGATGAGATAGTCGCAATCCTGCAAGTTTTGCCCTTCGGAAATACAATCGGTGGCAATCAGCAAATCGATTTCCTGATCTTGCGGCATATCGGGAATTTGCGCCCGCCCTTTGGAAATAGGAGAAAAGTTGGTCAGGATATGGTTGAAATCCGTTCTACCCAGCGTGGTTTTGTTCTCGCCACTGCCGCCCGTCACCCGTGCACAGTGGATGCCCAATTCGTCCCGCGCCCACGGTTCCAGTTGGTCATATAAATAGGTCGCGGTATCGGCAAATGCGGTAAAGACCAACACCTTTTTGTTGGCTTTCCCCTGTTTATTGGTGGTGGGGTGTTCCACCTTTTGCCGGATGAGTCTTTTGAGTTCTGCCAGTTTGGCGTCCCGGTCGGGGGTCACATCTTTCGCCGCCAGATAGAGCAGATTCAACTGTCGCTGGTCTTCGTGCAGGTCAGCCAACCACTTGTCCAAATCAAGGTGTTCCATGCGGTAGGTAAATTTTTTGCCAACCACCAACGCCGCCTGCAATTCTTCATCGTCTTCCGCGTCGATATTGAGGGTATCAAAATCGAGGTCGGGGGTTTCGGCCCGCAACTGTTTGAAGCGCTCGATGCGGGCTTTCAAATCGTCAATCTTCGCCAGCGTGCGCTCCATCGTAATTTTGAAGGCGTATACCGAACTTTCCAGCCGTTTGAGGAAGTTGACCTTCATCATGCCCACCAGAAAATTTTCGCGGTCACTCTGGCGGAAGTTGTTGACCCGCCCTTTGCGTTCATATTCCGCCTGAAATTCAGGCAAAACATAGCGCGCCGGATTGAAAAGGGAGAGTTTGTAATTTTCAATCTCGCTGTTCAGCCGGTCGTAACTCATAAACAGGTCGTCGCGGTCAATTTCGGCGTAGATGGCGTGCGGTTTGACCCGCTGCGGAAAGCCGCCCAGCCGGGCGATGGTTTCGCTGTAATAGCGTTCGATGTGCCGGCGGGAACGGGCGATGGTCAGTTCATCGAGCAGTTTGAAAAAGGCGGAGTTGAGCCGTTCCAGCAACTCGCGGCTGTCACGCGAAGTGGTTTCTTTGGTCCACTCGGTGAAGGTTTGCTGGGCCACTTTCAGTGTTTCACCCACGTTGGCAATGCCCATCGAGGCGCTGAACACGTCGTCGCGCCCTTCGGTGATGAAGTAAATCTGGTTGCGCAGGTCGCGTAGGGTGTTGTTCACCGGCGTGGCGGATAGCAGCAACACTTTAGTTTTCACCCCGCTTTGGATGATGTCCTCCATCAGGCGTTCGTAGCGGCTTTTGCGCACCACGTTGCCGTCTTCATCCCGTTTGCCTTTGGTGTTGTTGCGGAAATTGTGCGACTCGTCGATGACCACCAAATCGAAATTGCCCCAGTTGAGCGTCGCCAAATCAATATCCCCCGATTTGCCGCTATCACGGCTCAAATCGGTGTGGGACAGCACGGTATAGTTGAAGCGGTCTTCCAAAAAGGGATTCAAGGCGCTGTTGTTGGCGCCATGATAAACCGTCCAGTTTTCGCGCAGTTTTTTGGGACACAGCACCAATACCCGGTTGTTGCGCAGTTCAAAATATTTGATAATCGCCAGCGCCTCAAAGGTTTTGCCCAACCCGACGCTGTCGGCGATGATACAGCCGTTGAAATTGAGAATTTTGTTGATGGCGGCGCGTACGCCATCTTTTTGAAACTCGAACAGGGTTGCCCAGATTTTGGTGTCCACAACTTGATTGGCGCCGGTCAACAGGCCGGATTCATCCTGCTCTGCCAAAAACCGTTCAAAAATGTGGTACAGGGTTTTGAAATAGATAAATTGCGGGGCGTGGTTTTGATACAACTGTTTCAGGTATTCCAACACCTCTGCTTTCACATCCTCCACCAGCGAGTCATCGTCCCACAACTCATCGAACCACGCCCGCAAGTCTTGCAGGTCGCGGCGGTCATTCACCTCCAGATTGAGTTCGATGTTATTGTGTCCATTGGGGTTCAACCCCAGCCCGGACACGGTGAAGTTGGAACTGCCCATGATGGCGTCTTCCGCGCCGTTGGGCGCAGTGAGATGGTACAATTTGCCGTGCAATAGATTCGCCTGTTTCACCGAGCGGATTTCCACGTTGTCCTTTATCCAGCCGGCGCAGGCCTTGGCGACCGCCCGCTGTTCCAAACGATTTTTTAGCGCCAGCCCGCTGTCTTCAATTTGAAAGGTTTTTTTATCCGTTTTATCCGGGTCGAGCGACTGCACAAAACGCGGTTCGCCAAACAAGAACCGCAGAGAATCAATGCCGTCCAGTTCGGTGCGCAGAGCGTCGTAGGCGTAAATAGTAAAATATGCCGAGACCACCGCCAGTTGACTGCCGGATTGGATTTTTTCTCGCAAAAAATCGCCGACACTGCCGCGCGGCGAGCGATTGTCTCGAATGCCGGATGAGGTCATGATGAGCGCTCCTGAAATTCAGCCAGTAATGCTTGAAAACGCGAATCATCGCGAATGGGGTCAAAATCGGTGGCGGTGGGAATGAGCGCCCTG
>CAYWSS010000502.1:0-4783 GCA_964460505.1 uncultured Caldilineaceae bacterium
TTGTCGAAGAACCCAATGTTGAAGAAACCATTGAGATGCTGCGCGGTCTCAAACATCGTTACGAAGATCATCACAGTATTGTTTACACCGACGATTCATTAAAGGCAGCGGCCCGGTTATCGCACCGTTATGTCACCGACCGCCATTTGCCGGACAAAGCCATAGATTTAATCGACGAAGCGGCCAGTAAATTGCGCGTAGCCATCTATTCGATGCCGGATGATTTGAAGAAGAAAAAGAAAGAGCTTAGAAAACTGGAGCAGGCTGAAAACGAAGCCGGCCAAAAGCAGGATTGGGAATATGCGGCTCAGGTAAAAGTAGACCGCTTACGCCTGGAAGAGGAGTTTCAGCAGGAGTACGAAACCTGGCGGCAGGAGAAAAATCTGGACGAGGTGGTAAAGGTCAGCGATATTGCCGAGGTGGTTTCTAGCTGGACCGGCATCCCGCTGCACGATATGCTGCAAACCGAGGCTGAAAAGCTGTTGCGTATGGAAGATGCCCTGCACGAGCGCATCATTGGCCAGGACGAAGCCATCAACGCTATCAGCGATGCTATTCGCCGGGCGCGGTCCGGCTTAAAAGACCCGCGCCGTCCCTCCGGCAGTTTCCTCTTTTTGGGCAGTTCCGGCGTGGGTAAAACCGAGTTAGCCAAGGCGCTGGCCTTTTTTCTCTTTGACGATGAGGATGCCCTGCTGCGTATTGATATGAGCGAATACCGCGAGGGGCACACCACCAGCCGGCTCTTTGGCTCGCCCCCCGGATACGTGGGTTATGACGAAGGCGGCCAACTGACCGAGGCCGTGCGCCGCCGGCCCTACCAGGTGGTGCTGTTTGATGAAATTGAAAAAGCGCATCCCGATGTGTGGAACGCGCTGCTGCAAATTCTGGAGGATGGCCGGTTGACCGACGGGCACGGCCGCAATGTTGATTTTAGCAATACGGTCATCATTATGACCAGCAACGTGGGCACAGCATTTGGTGCAAAAGGCGGCACCATTGGTTTTCGCCACCAGGGCGACTCCGGCACGTTTGACGACAACCGGCTCAAAGGCGATATTCAAGATTCTCTGCGCAAACATTTCCGCCCGGAATTTTTGAACCGCATTGATGAAATTATCATTTTCCACACGCTAACCAAAGCGCAGGTGCGGGACATTGTCAATCTGCAAATGGCAGAAATTTCCGGGCGGCTGGGCGAACACGGCATAACCATCGAGCTAACCGACGCTGCTCGCGCATGGCTGGCTGAACAAGGCTACGACCCCGCTTTCGGCGCGCGTCCTCTGCGCCGCACGCTGCAAAAACATGTTGAGTCGCCGCTGTCTGTGCGCTTGCTCAAAGGTGAATTTAAGGAAAATGACGTTATTGTGGTGGATCACAATGAGGATGAAGGTTTGGTTTTTGTGCGCAGGGATGAACTTGTGGTAACTGTGCCTTCAAATAATACGGTAGAAATAGAAGAATAATCCTATAGCATTTGGGTTTAGCAAAAGGCCGGCATTAAACAGGTGCCGGCCTTTTTTATTTGGAAAAAGTTGTAGGTTGGCTTGACGACAGGAAACCCAACACCTCCGGTTCGGCACCGTAGTTGTTGGGTCTCATCCTTTGACCCAACCTACTTGTTATCCAACGCGCCCAACTCTACCCACTCGCCAAGCGGCTGCCCGGCCTTGTCAAGCACCCGAACCTGTAAACGATACTCCCCCGGCTCAACCGGGAAATCGGGGGGAATCCGGAGGGCGTGGTTGTCCCGGACACGCTCGCCCCGACTCCAGCGGGTGGTGGGATAGCGGTTGTGAGAGGGATGGGACGCCTGTTCCAGCACCACGTTGCCGGCGGCATCCAGCAATTGCAGGGCAATTTGGTAGCTTTGCGTGGGCCGGGCCACCGCTTCCCAAAAGAGCGCCACCCGCAGAAAATCGTTGCGAACAATCGTGTCTCGTTCCGGGGTTGCGCCCAGCAATTGCAGTTCATCGCCAAAATTTGTCTCAACCGGCCAGGCAATATTCAGTTCGGCGAGTGTGGGGCGGTGCGCTGCTTTTTCCACCGTCACCGGAATAGCGATAACATCGGCCCGGACGGAGTCACCGCCCGCCAGTACCGGCAACCTGGCCCACGTATCGGGATTGTACAGGCCGGTCACCAGCAGGTATTCACCCGGCGGCGTACCGGGTAGAATCGGCACGGCGTGAGAGTCCTGCACAAAATTCCAGGGCTGCCACAAGCTGGTGGGAATGGTGCCGGGATGCAGGTTATCCTGTCCGGCGTACAGGTGGCCGTCCTCATCCACCAGTTGGGCCAGCGTGCTAAAATCAGCGCTGAGTGGTTCTCTGGCTTGCCAGTAGGCCGTGAGCGCGTAGCTTTGTCCCGGCTGCGTGGTGTTGCTGTCCAGCGTGTAGCCGAGCAGGTTGATTTGATTGCCAAAATTCACCACCCTCAAAACATCAGCTTGCTGTACCTGCCTGCCGTCAAACGTATGTTTGAGCGGAGTATCGAACCGGTCCAAAACCACAATTTTGGCCGCCACAAGAAACAGCGCCAACCCGCCCAGCGCCACCAGTTCAGAAGTGCGAAATCCCGAATTGGCGAATGACGAGTGACGAGTGACGAGTGACGAGTGGCGAGTGACGGTAAACAGCGTCATCACAATGAGCAGCGAAATAATCGACACCGCGTTTGCCGCTTTTCGCACCGGGGTTTCCTGAAAGCTCAGAAACAGGTGATGGCGGCCCGCCGGCATGGGGACGACAATCAGGCCCCGTTCACTGAAAGGAGTCGTCGCCGTGGTTTGGCCATCGACTTGGGCAACCCAGCCGGGAAAATAAAAGATGTGGAAGACGGCCTGAACCGGGGCCGGGGCGTTGATAACAACATCGACCTGATTAAAACCGTAACTCATCGATTTAATGTCTGCCCCGGCGGGCAGGTAATCGGCCGCTAACCGGTCGATGGGGGCACCGTTTTGGTACATTGCTTCCAGTGGCGATTCCCGGGGGATTTGCGTGACCCAGATGGGCAGATACTCGCCAAAGGAGGTGGTGCCGATGGCGCCGCTATTGTGTTCGTAGGCCATCATATCGAGGGGGGTGGGCTCGGCGGGCAGGGCGTTTTGATAGCGGGGGTACAACAGCGGCGCGGCAGCCAGAAATATCAGCAGAATTCCAACCCCCGAAAGCCAGAATCCGGCTCGATGGGGCAGGCCGGCCACGGCCAGGCCGGCCAGAATAGCCAGAACCAGGGCAGTTGGCCCCAGCAGCCGGTGGGGAAACTGGATAAAGGCGATGAGCGGCAGGGCTTTCCAGAGCTGGGTTGAGGTTTGCTGCATCATGAAAATTGAGGTTATGAGGGCGAGGGTGGAGAAGAGGATGATGAGCAGGGGAGCAGGGGGGCAGGAGAGGGGCGAGGCGTTGTTTTGTGCCGTGCGTTGTCGCCACAGGTGGTAGGTGCCGCCGGCCAGTCCAACGGCTGCCAGCGCAACCTGAGCGAGGCCCAGGGTGAGCGGGACGTTGGGATTGAGCAGGCCGGTGTTTGCCGGTTCGGGCAGGGACAGCAGTTGGCGGAGCGTGACAAAGTTGAAGCGAAAATCAAAATCCGGGGAGATGATGACCCGTTCAACCTGGGCAAACTCCTTTTCGATGATGGCCGGCATCAGGAAAAATGCGGCCAACCCTGCCCCCAGCAGCAGCGCCGCTGCAATTTGTATCCACGACTGCCATCGGAATTGGCCCGAAAAGAGTTGTATCAGCAGGGCCAGACCCAGATACAGCCCCAGCAGCGGCACAAACAGCAAACTGAGCGTGTTGTGCGTTAGCAGGGCTGCTCCAAAAATCAGGGCGCCCGCCGGAAGCAGAGGCGTTATCAAGCGGGACGTTGAACCGGATTCTTTGATCAGCCGGGTAACTATCCAGAAAACAAAGGGAAAAATGGCCATCGCCCAGGCAGCGGGCAGGCTTCCCCTGAACAGGGTATTGTACAGTTGAAAGGGGGCGTACACATAGGCTACAGCCGCCAGCAGGCTTGCTCTGGAGCCAAGCAGCGTTTTGGCAAACAGGTAGAGGCCGGTGCCGCCGGTAAACGCAGCCAGAATAAAGGAAATATTAAATGCGGCAGCTAATGTTAAGCCGGGAATCAGGCTGATAAAAAAGGTAATGTAGTAGGCCAGCGGGGCATAAAAAACAAACAGGGGAAAGCCGTAGCCGTAGGCCAAATCGGGCAGCCAGCGGGGAAACAGGCCGCCCTGCTGAATAGCCTGTTGCAGGGCCATCACCCGGTACAGGTGCAGCAGCCCATCCGCGCTGTGGGTGATGGTTGGTTGAATGAGCGGCAGCACCGCCGGTACAGTGAATAACCATACCAGGAGCAAGTGTGGGGCCGTGAGAGGTGAGATGGAAAATTTAGCGCGCTTCAAACGTAAACGATGCAGGAAAATCCCTTCACCGCCTCCTTATACGAAACTTCTTTTTCTGAGCAATAACAATTGCCCCTGAGTCCAAATCTTGACGGTGTTTGCGCAGCATGTCTTTTAACAGCGATTTTCTCTCAAATCGCGGCAGATTCTCCAACCGCAAAATGCCGCCATGTGGATATTCCCTTCGCCAAACCATTTCTTCAAAGTCTTTATCCGTAGTGACGATAATTCGGTGTTCTTCCAATGCCCATTCCAGGATTTTGTCATCTGTCATTCTGGGATCCACGTTACCGACCCTGGCGACATCGTATCCCATTTTCTCGGCTCTACAGGATTTCGCAGGATTAAAGTAAAGAATTTGCCACGGATTGCACG
>CAYWSS010000503.1:0-4782 GCA_964460505.1 uncultured Caldilineaceae bacterium
CCAATCGCGTCGGTACATTCAAAGGGCGGGGGGGCTGGTTGGCAGGCAACCAGACAAATATCTGCCAGCATAACAATTGACAAGGTCAAAAGAAAGTTGCGTTTAAACATTTTGCTCACCCTCCGGGTTAATAAAACTTTTTGGCTCTACAGGACTTCGCAGGGTCAGGGTAAAGAATTTGCACCGAATTGCCCGAATTAACACGAAAAAATAAAAAATTAGTGAAATTCGTTGCAGAAAATATGCTTTTTATAGAGCGACCCTGCAAACTACCAGAGAGCCAACTTTTTTTGCCATTGGAATACCTTCTCGTTTTGCCCATATTCTGTACCTTGTTTAAGTAACCGTTCAGAGGGGTACCTCGTTTTCACCCTCCAGCGTTGCGCTTTGCGTGCCTCCCCGGAGACGTTCCAACGCTGGAGCATTGGAACGAGAGGTGAAGGGGGGTGAATAATTACAATGCATTAACCATCCAACACTTCCCGCACCTTACGCGCCAGGTTTAACGGGCTGAAAGGTTTAGGCAAAAAGGCCACCCCCGGTTCCAGCACCCCCTGCCGGGCAATCACCTGGCCGGTGTAGCCGGATACGAACAGAACCTTTAAATCGGGCGCTTGCTCAACCAGTTGCCCGGCCAGCTCTCGACCACTTATCCCGGGCATAATCACATCGGTCAAGAGCATATGAATGGAATTGAAGTGATGCTTAAACACCCGTAACGCTTCTGCGCCATCCTGCGCCTCCAACAGGGAGTAGCCCTGTCCTGCCAGAACGTGCCGGGTCAGTTCGCGCACATTGGCATCGTCTTCTACCAGCAGGATGGTCTCGCTGCCGGCCGGCAAGGACGTGGTGGCCTCTTGAGGTGAACGGGATGCAGCTACTTCTCCCCCTCGGGGTAGATAAATCTTAAAGGTCGTGCCAACGCCTTCTTCGCTGTAAACCCAGATTGCGCCCTCGCTCTGCTTAACAATGCCAAAGACGGTGGCTAGCCCCAAACCGGTCCCTTTGCCCATCTCCTTGGTGGTGAAGAAAGGCTCAAAGAGATGTGCCTGCACCTCTTTGCTCATGCCATATCCGGTATCACTGACACTCAACAGAAGGTAGTCTCCCGGCTTGACCTCAAAATGATTTCCTATATAGGCCTCATCCAAAACCACATTGGCCAGTTCAATGACCAGACGGCCTCCGTCGGGCATGGCATCGCGGGCGTTAACGGCCAGGTTGACAATGACCTGCTCCATCTGCGAGGGATCGATTTTGACCGGCCACAGGGGAAAGGCAAGGTGGGTTTCCATCTCAATATGGTCCCCAATGATCCGCCCCAGCATCTTCTCCATATCACTGATGACGTGCCCCAGATCGAGTACCTGCACTTCGATCACTTGTTTACGGCTGAAGGCCAGCAGTTGGCGGGTTAGGGTGGCTGCCCGTTGGCCGGAGTGCAAAATGGTGGTTGCCATTTTCCACAGCGGGTCATTAGACTCCATCCGAAGTTGCATCAATTCGGCAAAGCCGTTGATGGCCGTCAGCAAGTTGTTGAAATCATGGGCAATGCCCCCCGCCAGTAATCCAATGGCTTCCATCTTTTGAGACTGGTAATATTGTTCCGCCAACTGCCGGCGTTCTTCCTCCGCTCGTTTGCGCTCAACAATTTCCGCTTTGAGATTGGCATTGGCCCGGGCCAGTTCGGCTGTGCGTTCTTCAACGCGCTGCTCTAATTTATTTTGTAGTTTATAAAGCGTGAGATGGGTTTTAACGCGGACTAACACTTCTTCTATTTGAAACGGCTTGGTGATGTAATCTACCCCGCCGGCTTCAAACCCTTTGACTTTGTCTACCACTTCATCCAGAGCGCTGATAAAGATAACCGGAATATTGCGTGTCTTTTCGTCTGCCTTAAGTCGCCGGCAAACCTCAAAACCGTCCGGCCCCGGCATCCGGATATCGAGCAAGATTAAATCAGGGGGTTGGCTCTCAACAAACAGTAAAGCCGTGGAGCCATTTCGCGCGCCTCGCACCTCATATCCTTGCTCTGCCAGCAAACTGGATAGGGTTTGCAAATTGGGCAAGGTATCGTCAACAATCAAAATGTCGCCTTTGATCCGGTTGGGTTCAATGTCATTCATATCATTCTCCCTTGAAAATTGGCCCTCCCCCCCGCTTCGCGTCCCCGTGAACAGGGGGGTAAGGGTGAACGGTTACGAGCGATTTGGTATCAAACAGGAGTCGACCGGTTTCTGCCGGGATGGGGTAACATCTGCCTACTGACATCTGAGGAAGAATGTTCAGTTGCCCGCGATATTAACTTGATACGTAAGACGTTGACCCACCCCGGCGCGAGTCGCCCGCGGCTACCCAATGAGGCTGGGGCAGCAGTTCTTTGGCCACGGCGTGGGCGCCGCCAAAAAACATATTTCGGTCCGGCCACAGATTTATTGTGTATCCGGCCTCTTCCAGTTTCTTTGCCGCCTGGGGAGAAATGCCGCCTTCCAACTGCGAGGTGCCATCTTCAAAATGAAGGCGAGGGGCATCCACGGCATCGGCCAGGGTCATTTTGAAATCGATGAAATTGCTGATAACCTGCAAAATTGCCGAGCGCAGCCGGTTGCTGCCGCCGCTGCCAATGGCCAGCACCGGTCTGCCCTGATACAGCACCAGCGCGGGGCTCATCATGGTCATCAGCCGCCGGCCCGGCGGAAGCTGGTGAAAGCCGTTGGGGTGCAGGTCGATTTCGCCCAGCATATTGTTGAGCTTTACCCCGGTATCATCCACAATAAAGCCGGAACATTCGCCGGCCGAGGTGGTGATGCTGGCCAGCATCCCGTTGGCGTCGGCCACGCTCAGGTGGGTGGTGTTCGATGGCCCCTGGGGCAATGCCGCATCGGGCGGCGGTTCGTTTCCAACCAGCGTATCGAGCAACTGGCGGGTGTAGCGGGAAATGTTGGCCGCATTGAGCAGCTTGATGGCGCGCCCCTTCATCGCTTCGGGGGTCTCCAGGTGAGATTCCCACTCGGCCCGGGCAATGTTGGTGACGCGCATCACTTCGGTCAGGGCGCGCAGATGTTTGCAACTGTTGGGCTGCACCCCCTCCAGCGACACCGCCGACAGGAGATGCAGGGCAAAGGCAATGAGCGGCCCGCCCCCGGATGATGGGCGAGGCAAAAGAATGGTGAATCCCCGGTAGGAGACTTTAATCGGTTGGGTTTTGTAAACCTGATAGCCGGCCAGATCAGTGCTGGTGAGCAAGCCCCCGTTACTTTGCTGGTCGGCCAATATTTTTTGTCCCACCGCGCCGGTGTAAAAGAGCGATGCGCCTTCGTGGCCTAATTGTTCCAGGGTTTTGGCCAGCCGGGGAAAATACAGCGTGTCACCCACTTCCACAAAGGAACCGGATGGTTTATAAATGGCGGCAATGGAGGGCGTGTCGGTTAAAATGGGCCGCAGAAGCTGCATAATATAACGCTGGGATTCGCTGACAATGACCCCATCTCGCGCCAATCGAATGGCGGGCGCCAGAACTGTTTCCAGCGGCAAGGTGCCTGCATCTTCTACCACCCTGCACAACCCGGCTACCACGCCGGGCACCGCCACGCTGCCCCGGCCAATGTAAAAGGGCTGGACCGCCGCCCCAAAATCGATGGTGATTTTGCGAAAGTCGATGTTGCCGGTGTTTTCAATCAGGGTGCGGCTGCCGTTAGTGTCTGACAGGCCCGGCATATTGCTGAAAAAATCAAAAACCGTGGCTTGGCCGGTGGTGGGGGTGTAAATTTGAGCCACACCGCCGCCGCCAATATTTACCAAAGATGACTCGGCCACAAACGAGGCAAACGCCGCCGCCACGGCGGCATCCACAGCGTTACCGCCCTGCCGTAAAATTTCTGCGCCGGCCTCCGCTGTTTGCGGATGACCGGCGGCCACTACTCCACGCATATGTTTTTGCTCCTGCTGAATTGGGGGGATTTTATCACACCTACCGGGCCTTTTCAAACTCTTTGGCCATCAGCCGCACAATATCCGAACGGCTGACGATTCCCACTAATTCTGTGCCATCAACCACAGGGATGGGATTCATCCGGCGCTCTACCATAAGCTCTGCCAGATCTTCAATGGTGGCGTCCGGGGCAATGGTATTGGCCGGTTTCGACATAATTTCTTCGGCGGTGGTGCCTAAAATGTGAGCCAGCCGCTCTTCGTAATGGTGGGGTGTTTCCAGATAGAACGCCATATCGAGAATGGTGAAGAATGCCGGCATTTTAAAGCGGGTGTTTTTTACAATCAGGTCAACCTCGGTCACAATGCCAACCACCTGATTTTGGTCATCAACCACCGGCACACCACCAATATCATTCTGTGACATCAAATGTGCAATGTGGCTAACCGGAGTGTCGGGACTTACTTTTACCACGGTGGTGGTCATAATATCGCCAACGCTTTTTTTTGCGGAATCGGGTAAAATTTGACTCATTATACGTGCTCCTCAGTGAGATAATGGTTAGTATAGCATACAATTTTCGCGGTGGCTATCCTTGTTTTATCTTCGCTACGAGATTTTTAAAACGTTTTGGGTTGAGTTGACTGCTATCTAAATTGTGGCATCCTGCGACCATTACGGGTTACGCCACACCGTAATTCAGCTTTATTTCCTAACATGAACAAGCCAGAACCAAAAAGGGTTTTTTGCACCGAACACTTGCGGCCGGCTTCCTTCCGGGCCGTGCCAGGGGTTCGGGGAATTAACCAAATTTTCATTTTTTAATTTGGAAAATACTGGCAATGGTTACA